>CAYJNE010000071.1:2247-7207 GCA_964371345.1 uncultured Desulfovibrionaceae bacterium
TCTTGTTGCTTGGCAGCTGGTAAATCTGTGGGTGTTGGCGTTTTTTGCTCATTTTCAGTAGTACTATCCATAGGCGTAACAGAGCTCCAAAGTTCGCTCGCCGTTTCAAAAGGTGCTGGGGTGGTAGTCCTACTAGCCTTCTTTTCACTGGTTTTGGCAATGGCAGAGTTTATTTTTTTGAGCCCAGTTAAGGATTGTGCGGCTTTTTTTACAACCGCAGACTGTGGCTGCACTACGTTTTTATTTTGCTGTTTTGCATCTTGCTTTGTATCGGGTGTACGCTTAGGAGATGATTTTTTAGATGCTGGAGCTTTTTTTAAGCCAATTGCACCAGTGGCAGGCTTCCATAAACCAGCAGAATTATCTGAAAATATATTATCAAACACTACGGGCTGATTGTTTGTATTTTGGGGTGAAGTAACGTCTTCTTGCTTATTAATTGTATCTTTTTTAGACATAGTTCCTGCCTTTTGGCAAAGGTGGTTAATATAACTTAAGTGCAAAATAATAAAAACAAAATCTCATGTTGTCAACTTTTTAATATTCATCAGGATATAGTTAAAAAAGTAAAGCCGACTTTGAATTCCAAAGTCGGCTTTACTTTTTTAAGTCTGTGGTGTTTTGTGATGCTTAATCTTCGTTTGTTTTTGCAGGGGCAATTAAGACTTGATCTGCTGTAATTTGCAGTTCTGGTAGGAGTAATCCAGCCAAAGCATACAAGGTATAAGAGCTAATTAAGATATTGGCTCGTGCAGTTACTGCTTGTATTTCAGAGTTGTATAGTTCGCTTTCTGCGTCAAGCACGTCTAGGAGTGTGCGTTGCCCAATCAAGAATTGCTCCATGTAGAGGTCACGCGTTTGTAAGTTGTAGCCAATGGCTTCCTCGTGTTGAGCTAGCTGAATGACGGCAGTTTGATAATCTGTCCAAGAATTATTTATCTGCAAGTTCAAGTCATCTAAGAAGTTGTTGGCAGTTTGGCGTGCTTCACGAATTCTTGCGGACTGCGCTTTGTTGGCATAAAAGTCTGCGCCACTGTTAAATAAGTTCCAAGTCACTGTGCCAAGCACGTCTACGCCAGTGGTCCAACCTTCTGTATCTTGGTAGTAATTATAGCCATAATTACTGTAATTAGGGCCAGCTTCCAAGTTAATAGTTGGATGATATGCAGCCTCAGCAAGTTCTTTTGCAGCTTGCTCAGTGCGTACATCTGCTAAATATGCGATGATTTTTGGATTATTCTTCTTTGCATATGCTATAACTTCATGCGGGCCTGAGAACATCTTTAGAGGTTGCTTTACAGGGCCTAGAGCCACAGGCACAGGCATTTCTGTAAGGCGAGCGTAAGAGTCTTCACCTTGCACTAAGTCTGCTCTTGCAGATTCAAGTGTTGTTTGAGCACGTATTAAACGGCCTTGGGTTTGTGTTACGTTGGCAATGGTGTCAGCACCAGTAGCTTCACGGTCACGAGTTAGGGCCAAAATTCTTTCGTGGGTGACAACGTTTACTTGAGATAATTCGAGGGTTTTTCTGCGCCAAATAAGATCTACGTGCGCAATGATGCCGTCAAGGGCAAGTGTTGTGGCGTTGTCAATAACTCGGCTGGTTACCGAATCAAGAATGGACTGGCTTGAGCGCACACGGCTGCGAGTGGCAAGGCCGTTCCAAATAGGCTGGGTGAGCAAGAGTCGTACTGTCCCTACGCCATACATGAGTGATTGATTGCCATAGCTTCTGGTGGTGGAGTTGCTTACATTGGAAAGACCACTATTGCCAGTAAGGTCAATGCGTGGGCCATAACCTGCTTTGGAGCGCGCCAATTCTTCTTCAGCTACAACACGGTTTTCTTGTATAGATTTTAATGCTTTGTGATTTTTAATAACAGCGCTAACTGTTTCTGACATGGTAGTCATGTGCCCTGCAGTGGGGTTGTCCTCTTTTAATTCATAAGGAACTCCACTAGCTTTATCATGTCCCCACATTCTGGCAGTATTTTCTTTCTGCAATGTTTGTGAGACATCTTCAGCCGCAAGGCAAGGTGCCGCCGTAAAGACGACGCACAGACAAATCAGCTGCATCAAATTGTGTTTCTTTAATATCATAATTACCCTCAGACTCCCCCTCTCTCGATGAGAGGATATTGTTTTTATAATTTTAATGCAAGTTAAATTTAAACCAAATACCATAATTTCTTATTTAATTTATTGATGAAATAAATTTTTCCAATGTAACAATGTGATATAATAAATTTTTTTGTGCAATACTCGCGTGCTTGTTGTAATTATGTGATAATTAAACACTAATACCTGTGACACTAAAATTTACCGTGGTCTAGCAGGGTACTTTTAGCAGGCGTAAAAGTTTGATGCAAAAACCGTGCAAAGCATATTAAAAAACTAGGAATTTTTATATGATTTTTCGTTGTGCAATGTCTATATATTTAATTTATATAATGTTTTGCTGTGTGTTGATATTATTTTTTCAGCTTTTTTGTGACGATTTTTGAAATTGTATATTGACGTGCATGTGCTATTTCAACTATAGTGAGAGAGATAAATGTCTATTTTTTCCTATAAACTTTAATTTTAATCGTTTGAGGTCAGATTATGCAAGAAAGCACCAATGCAAAGGTTATTCAACGTGGTAAGGAAATGTTTTCCAGCATTTCTGGGGAAAAGCCATCCCTTTTTGATAAAGCCGCATGGATGGGCAAGGTTATGGACTGGAGTATGCGCAATGAACAATTTAAAGTTCAAATATTCCGCTTTGTTGATACCTTCCCTTCTCTAACAACCCCCAAACTTCTTACCGACCACATCCAAGAATACTTTGGTGAAGAAAAAGACATGCCAGCCTTCCTTTCTGCCGGCGCGAAAATGGCAGGTATGTTGGGATCTTTGGGCGGTGGCATGCTAAATAAACTTATTTCCACCAATATCCATGAGATGGCAAAGCAATTCATTGTGGGTGAGCAAACTACAGATGCCATTAAGAATATGATAAAACTACGCAAAGATGGCTTTGCCGCTGTTGTGGACGTGCTTGGGGAGGCAACTCTTTCCCACGCTGAGGCTGAAGAATATGTTGGAACATACCTTGAGCTTTTGGATGCATTGGAAAAAGAGCAATGGGCAGCCCTTGGCAGTGACCCAAGTCAAAAAGATGACTGGGGCCATGCTCCAAAAATTAACGTAGCCATTAAGCCTACGGCTACTTTTTGCCTAGCCAACCCGCAAGACTTTGAGGGCTCAGTTGTGGGCATATTGGAGCAAGCCCGTCGCATTTGTAAGCGTGCGGTGGAACTCAATGCATTTTTTTGCATTGATATGGAATCATATAAACATAAGGACATTACCCTTGAGGTATATCGCCGCCTAAAATTAGAATATAAAGACTATCCACATATAGGTATAGTTTTACAAGCATATTTGAAAGATGCCGAGCAAGACACAACAGACTTGATTGCCTGGGCCAGAGCCAACAATACTCCCATATCCATTCGCCTAGTTAAGGGTGCGTACTGGGATTATGAAGTTGTTAAGGCTAAACAAATGGGCTGGGATGTGCCAGTTTGGACAATTAAGGCCGATAGTGACGCCTGTTTTGAGCGTATTTCCCATAATATTTTGAAAAATAATGACATTTGCCACTTTGCATGTGCTTCGCACAATGTGCGCACCATTTCTGCGGTAATGGAAATTGCCAAGGAATTAAATGTAGACGATTCTCGTTATGAATTCCAAGTGCTTTATGGCATGGCGGAGCCTGTGCGCCGTGGTATTTTGAAGATTGCAGGGCGTGTACGCCTCTATTGCCCATATGGTGATATGGTACCTGGCATGGGCTATCTTGTACGCCGTCTTTTGGAAAATACAGCTAATGAATCCTTCTTGCGCCAAAGCTTTGTGGAAGAAGCAAGCCTTGAAAAGCTTTTGGAAGATCCACACCAAACTGCCGACCGTGAGCGTGCAGAGCGTGAGCAAAATCGTAAGGTTGCAGAAAAAGTTGAAGGTCTTGGGCCGTTTATCAACGAACCCATGGCAGACTTTACCAAGTCTGAGCATCGTGCTGTATTTCCTGCTGAGATTGCTAAAATCAGAGCCAATGCCCTTGGTAAGGTTTATCCATTATATATTGGTGGCAAAAAGGTTGAAGTTGCTGACCAAATCCCTACTGTTAACCCAGCAAAGCCTTCGGAAGTGCTTGGTCATGTGTGCCAAGGTGGTATTGCCGAGGTGGATATGGCCCTTGCCGCCGCAAAGGCCGCTTACCCTGCATGGCGTGACACCGACCCTGTGGAGCGTGCCAAGTATTTAGTAAAGGCTGCGGCCATTGCTCGTAGGCGTCAGTATGAGCTTTCAGCTTGGCAGGTTTTGGAAATTGGTAAGCAGTGGGATCAAGCTCAGGCTGACGTTGCCGAAGCCATTGACTTTTTAGAGTATTATGCTCGTGAAATGGAACGCCTTGCTAAGCCTCGCCGTATGGGTAATGCCCCTGGTGAACTTAACCACTATTTATACGACCCCAAGGGTATTACGGCAGTAATTGCCCCGTGGAACTTCCCACTTGCCATTAGTATGGGTATGGCTTCTGCGGCCATTGTTGCGGGTAATCCTGTTATTTATAAGCCTGCCAACATTACTGGCATTATCGGACATCACTTGGTTGAAATATTTGAAGAAGCTGGCCTACCAGCTGGTGTATTTAACTATGTTCCAGGGCGTGGCTCGGTCATGGGTGATTACCTAGTTGAGCATCCTGACATTAGCTGCATAGCCTTTACTGGTTCCATGGAAGTTGGTTTGCGTATTGTGGAAAAAGCTGGAAAAACTGGCCCAACCCAAGCCAATGTGAAAAAAGTTATTTCAGAAATGGGCGGCAAAAACGCCATTATTATTGATGATGACGCCGACCTTGATGAAGCCGTGCCACATGTGCTTTATTCCGCCTTTGCCTTCCAAG
>CAYJNE010000072.1:0-7177 GCA_964371345.1 uncultured Desulfovibrionaceae bacterium
GCAGAAATATTTGTTAATCCTGACACCATTCGCCTTATCATTGGCCCTGGTGGTAAAAATATTAAGGCCATTACAGCCGCAACTGGTGCATCCATTGATATTGATGACAGCGGGCGCATTTCTGTATTTGCACCCACAGCCGATGCTATGGTTACAGCTAAGGAAATGGTACAATACTATGACCAACGCCCAGACCTTGGCAAAAACTACGTGGGCAAAGTTCGTAAGGTATTAGAAATTGGTGCAATTGTGGAAATTCTGCCCAATGTTGAAGCCCTTGTGCATGTATCACAAATGGATATTAACAGAGTTGAGCAACCTAGCGACATAGCTCGCCTTGGCGAAGATATGATTGTAAAGGTTATTGAAATAAATGGTGATCGCATCCGTGCTAGCCGCAAGGCCGTTCTTTTGGAAGAGCAAGGCCAAGAGTGGACACCAGAAAGTACTGCCCGCCCACAACGTGATAACCGTGATCGTGGCGACCGTGGGGATCGCGGTAGCAGAGGCGGACGTGGTGGTGACCGTGGTGACAGGAATCGCCGTTAATTAGTCTATTAAAAGTGAATGTGCTCGCCCACTCTAAGTGGGCGAGTTTCGAAAGCGTCATCTTTACAGGGAAATTATTATGTCTGACATACCACAAAAAGAAGAAACTCGTAGTCATTTTGAAGGCCTTGGTCACCAATGGGCAGTGCTTGTGGGTAATCCAGAGGCCCTAATGCCACAAATTATTGGTACTGTGCTGCATGCTGGTGCCACTCGTGAAGCTTGGCAACGTAAGGATGATACCAAAGAAACCATGCTCATGGCTTGGCCACAAGATGAGCCAATCCGTGCTGCTGCCGTTGTGCAAGGCGAGCTTGAAGGCAAGCTTAATACGGTGACTGTTGCTCCCTTGTTGGACGGCCTACCCAATGACCTTGTGGTGGAAGATTGCATTGCATGGAAATCTGGTGTTGAGGCCAATGTGGGAGCCGCTGTTTTTGAGGGTCAAAAGCCAGTTTGGTTTTATAATCCTTTATATTTTAGAGATAAAGAAGATTTAACCCCAGGGGTTACGCATACATTTTCTTTAGCAGGCTTGGCATTGGGCTTGCGCAAGGCCTTGCTTGATGAAATGACAATCACTCAAGGGCCCATTTATGAATCCCACGCAGAAGCGTGGCTTCAAGCAAATCCTGATAAGAGCCGCCTTGATGTGCCAACGCTCAAGGTAAACCTTGCAGGCAAGCAAATCATTATGCCAGGGCGCAATTTTTGTGAATATGAAATACGCAATACAATTTTGCAGGTAGATACAGCAAAGCTTGAAAAGGGTGAAATATATGTCTTGCGTATGGCTTTTCCCATTGCTGATCGTGAGCCATTGCATATATTATTGTATGTGCCAAAGCATCTTTGTAAGGATTATGAGCCGCAAGTTGGCGATGACGTAGATGCGTACGTTTGGCTTCAAGGCCGCATCCTTGATTAGAAAGCGTCTATAAAGCATCAACTGCTTCGTCATCAAGAAATTTTAGTCGGGTCGAGGGGGAAAGACCCCACTCACCTCCTAAAATTCCTTGTTTCCTTGCATTTGATACTTTCTAAACGCTTTCTTTGGATATTTTATTTTTGAACGCCCACTTAGAAAGTCACTTAACTTAGTCACTGCGAGCGAGCTTGCGAGCGTGGCAGTCCATGCCTTTAAAACTATAAATTGTAAAACATATGCAAGAAGAACAATTATTAAAACTCATCACCAAGGCCCGCAGTAATATTTATGAAATTTGTGGCCCTACCCCACTTGAGCAATATCCTCAGGAGGGTGGTGGCACTTTGCTTTTGAAGCGTGAAGATTTATCCCCTGTGCATTCTTACAAGTGGCGTGGAGCTTATAATTTCATGGCTTCGCAAAGCCCAGAAACCCTTGCCAATGGGGTGGTTACAGCTTCGGCTGGCAACCATGCCCAAGGTGTTGCACTGGCTGCTGCTAATCTTAAGGTTAAGGCTCGCATAACCATGCCCGTAACTGTTGCCCGCATGAAAGCCAATGAAGTCAAGCGTATTGGCGGCGATTGGGTGGAAATTATCATCAAGGGTGACACCTTTGACGATGCCAGACGGGAGGCAGACGAAGCAGCACTTAAGTATAATATGCTCTATGTGCACCCCTATGACCATGAATTGGTAGTGGCTGGCCAAGGCACTGTGGGCGATGAGCTGCTTATGAGTTCTGTTTGGCCCGATGTGGTATTTTTACAAATTGGTGGAGGCGGCTTTGCAGCAGGTGTTGCTACCATTTTAAAGGCTCACGCCCCGCATATTAAAGTTATTGGAGTTGAAGGCGAAGACCAAGCCAGTATGCAAGCGGCAGTAAAAGCTGGCAAGCCGGTAACCTTGGATCATTTATCCGTATTTTGTGACGGCACTGCTGTTAAGCATGTGGGTGATTATACTTTTGAGCTTTGCAATAAGTATATTGATAGTTATGTTAGCGTTTCCAATGATGATGTTTGTGCAGCCATTCAAAAAATATGGGAGCTTGCCCGCACCTTGCCTGAGCCTTCTGGCGCATTGGGCATGGCGGCCTATTTGAAAATGCAAGACGAGCTTAAGGGCAAAAATGTTGCGGTTGTTGTTTCTGGTGCCAATATGGATTTCACGCGTCTTTCTTGGATTGCAAGGCGGGCAAGTATTGGAGCAACCTTAAAGCGTTGCTATGAAATTCAAATATGTGAATGTTGTGGCTCCATGCTTCAACTTTTAAACAATGTAAGCGAGCTAAACCTGAATATTGAGGACTTCCTCTATGGTAAAGTTCAAGCAGAGCAAGCCTACCCCATATTTGGATTTAAGGGACTAAGCCAACAGCTGGATAAATTGGAAGAAGTTTTAAAGGAAAATAACTATATTTTTACGGACGTTACACAACGTGAAGACGTGGCCTTTAGAATTGTAAATGCGAACCCCGAGCTTTGGAATAATCCCTACATGGCCATGGTTGAATTTCCTGAAAGGCCAGGTGCCTTACTTGAATTTATGGAAGACGTGTCCAAACTCAGCAATATTTGCTATTTTAACTATAGCAATAGTGGTGAAATGGTGGGGCGTGCCCTCATGGGTTTTGAGTTTGACAATGCAGAAAAACGCGAAACCTTTTTAGCGCATATGCGCGTTGAAGGGCCAGCTTTTTCCGAGGTCAATCTTGAAACTTTTTTAAAGAAACGAAACTACTTATTAAAATGTGATTAGTAAATATTATAGGTATTAACGCCAAAGCCCTCGTAAAGCAATTTACGGGGGCTTTTTCTTTATAAGCAGCATAAAATCCACCTCGCCCAAATGACAACTTTTCATTATCAAAATAATCAATATTATTTTGTTGTTACATATAACTAATATATGTATAAATTGAGCCGTAGTCACATTGTCCACAAATTGATGCGTAAAAGTCACTTTGCATCGGTGGAAAATGTATAGGCAGCCCACTGAAAAATCAGCAGGCATTTTGCAAAACTAGGCTTTAAGGATTGCAAAAAAGAAGTTAACCACTAAACAAGGAGGACGTCATGACTCGTCAAACTAAATTTTCTATCTTTATTACTTTTTGTTTTTTCGCAACTCTGGTAACATCTTTTATTGCTACCCAAATTCACAATCAAAGCATCCAAAACATGCTGTAAAATATTACCAAATTTCCTAACTCCAAAAGCAGTGCGTGCAAGGATTTCTTTGTGCGCACTGTTTTTTTTATTTTTTTATAAAAATAAATTTTACCTAATTTTTATATTTTAAATCTCCCTTACAAACATACTACGAAAACTATCTATATTTTAAGTAAAAAAATAAGCTAAAAAACACACTAAAACCGTATGAATTATTGATATATTTTTTTTATAAAAAATTGACAAAGTATTGCAAAAGTACTAACTGTTGGATTAGGCCATGAATGGTAAAACATCATACATGAAGTTTTATTTTATGCGTCTAACCTAGGAGCTAACAATGCCTAATTTAGAGAATGTAGCAACCCTAACCAGAATTAGTGGTTATGCTACGGTAGAGCGTGATGGTGAAAATTTTATAACGTTGCAAAATGGTGTATTTTTTGTAAACGATACGATAAAATCGCAAAAAGCTGCGGTTGAAATCACTTTTGCCGATGGCTCAATCTCAATACTTGGCCCCAATTCAGTTGTTAAAATTGAAAACTCAAGCTCTGATGCTGAAAATCCGTCCTTTGTACTAAAACTCAGCCAAGGCTCAATGCGCGCCATTGGCCTAGTTATGGCTGACGGAACAACACAAGCCTTTGAAGTTGCTACTCCCCACGCTCATCTTAAAATTAGCGGCACCGATTCTGGCATTACCATTAATGCTGACGGTAGTGAAAAAATTGTAGCCTTTGCCCTTGAGCAAGGTCACAACCTTATTGTCACTACCCCCACTGAAAATGTGGCCATTAACACCGAAAATCATGGCCTCAGCGTTTCTAGTGGCAGTACTAGCATCATTAGCCAAGCATACACAGCCCAAGAAACATCTGACATAATTAATAAAATTACTGCTGGCATCTTTTATAATGAAGACAAAACTAAACTTGTTGCAGCACTAGATAATAAGCAAAAAGAAGAAGAACAACAAAAAGAAGAGCAAGAAGTAATACAAGATGAAGGGCAAGAGGAAATCACTGCCGATGCAGGTTCCGAAAATCAGTCTCCTTTTAATAGTACTTTACTAAGTGCAAATATTGTCAGTGACTTAAGCTCTGAAGCTTTGACAGCCTTAGTTCTTTCCCTTGAAAGCTCTGGGTTTGATACTAATATCAATGCACAGAGCATGAGCCACCTCTTTGGCCATGATGCTAACTTAGTCGCCATTGCAGCATCTGACGATTATTCACCAAGCACCATTCCAAGTGTTAGCATTGGCGGTCAGGCTAGTTATAATCCCTATGCTGACACCATTAGCTCTGGCATACATTTAATCAAACAAACGAATATTAATATTACGCAAGATTTATCAAATAATGTAACTATTTCTGGCGATGTGCAAACAATTACCAATGGAATAGTTCAAGCGGGAAGTAGCACCATATCCGCAGGTAGTTTAAGCAACGGCCGCATTGTTGGTGACGCCAACACCATGAATGGCGGTGCTTTAGTTGCTGGTGACGATACTATTTCAACAAGCTCCAAAACTGGCGGTAATAGCATCTATGGTGACGTCTATGAAGCCCTTGGTGGCAATATTTCCTTTGGTGACGATTACATTTTTATTACTGGTGAAGTAAGCAATACATACATCGCTGGTGATGCCAACAAACTAAATGCTGCTACCGTTAGCATTAGTGACGTTGGCAATGACACCATTGCCGTGGGTCGCTTAGGATTAAATGGTAAGATTTATGGGGATTATGCAGACATCTTAAATGCCCCTGCCCCCCCTGCTGCCCAACCTGCTGGCGGTAACGATATAATTTTTGTCGCAGAAATGGTCGATAACGCGGCTGTTTATGGTGGAGCTGGCGACGATCGCCTTGGCGTTGGCAAGCTATATGGCGGAACCATTGAGGGCGGGGAAGGCAATGACATATTGCTAGTAGAAGAAGCCTATGGCGGAACCATTGCTGGTGGCGAAGGCACCAATACTTACTATGTTGACTACATTGATAGCAATAAAGAACTTACCGTTATTGCTGACGGTACCAGCGATTTAATATATTTACAAAACGGTATTTCGAAAGATGCTACACTTAAAATTGAAGGCACCAGCGGCGAATTACGGCTTGCGTATGTTAGCAATGGCACCTCATATCATTACAACCTAACTGATGGCACTATAGAAATAACAGATGCAGGAAGCCTAAAACTTAATAGCATTAAAGGTGGAACCCTTACTGGGGCCGACAATGATACTGCCAATGATTTTACCTTATTTAGCAACATGACAGGTGGTACTATTAATACCTATGGCGGTAACGATTCCATTACAATTACAACTGCAAATGCAAATCCAAAATTCATGACTGGGGGCTCAATTAATACTGGAGAAGGTGACGATAGTGTATCCATTTCCAATATGGCCAATGCAGATGAAAAAAATATAGATTTAGGCACAGGAGCTGATACTTTTTCTACAAACCTTTATAGCACTACACAAAACGCTAAGGTTGACCTTGGTAATGATAACGATAAGGATAAAGTATATTTAAGTGGTGAAGGTACAATTACACTTGAAAACTTTGATAAAAATACCGATGAAATTCATACAAAAACTGGCAACCAAACAAACTATACCGCATATACCGATGCTTCAGCATTACAGGATGCCATTGACAATGACACGAGCATCAACATAAACGGAATTACAATTTACTTTACTTAATTTGAGCTTAGCTGCTCTCTCGCTTATAAGAATATTGCCAGCCCAAAGGTTGAAATCTTAAAACAAACATAGAAAAAGCCCTTGCAAAATTTTGCAAGGGCTTGATTTTTTTAATGGTGCCGCGGGACAGAATTGAACTGCCGACACGAGGATTTTCAGTCCTCTGCTCTACCAACTGAGCTACCGCGGCGACGCAAGAGACTTTTTACAGAAAGTTCCACATTTTAGCAAGGTTTTTTTACAGATTTAAAATATTTATTTTTGGTTAATATACAACACTATAGGACATTAC
The DNA here is from genome assembly GCA_964371345.1 of uncultured Desulfovibrionaceae bacterium. Classification (GTDB taxonomy): domain Bacteria; phylum Desulfobacterota; class Desulfovibrionia; order Desulfovibrionales; family Desulfovibrionaceae; genus CAYJAD01. Next base: position 6,665 of record CAYJNE010000072.1, read on the forward strand.
TTCTGGCCTATGGAAATATATCTCCACACGCCTATTTAAGCTTTTATTGGCGGCATTATCATCTGGAACAAAGGGGCGAGTGTCGCCATAAGCCACACCACGCAAGCGAGTTGATTTAATGCCATTTTCAATCATATATCTAACCACAGCCGCAGCTCTTGCCCCTGAAAGCTCCCAAACAGAAGGATAAGGCGCTGCAAGCTCATCTGCTGAAGCATGCCCTCGCACAACGGCGTATAAATTATATTCACCCAAAATTGCTATGCCATCATCTAGTACAACCTTTGCTGCATCTGTAAGATTTGCAGTACCAGGTGCAAACATTAAACCAGAATGTACACGCAACTGCACGCCAACATCATCAGCGCTTACTCCAGAAGATTCTTGTGGCACAGCATCAGCCATAAGCATTTGCTTTAATTTTTGGGCAATGGCGTAGTGTGCTTTTTCTGTTTCAGAAACTTTTTGTGATCTTGTATCAATTTTGTCCGTATCTTGAATGAAAGGATTATT
>CAYJNE010000073.1:0-7096 GCA_964371345.1 uncultured Desulfovibrionaceae bacterium
GTCCACATTTCATTGGTGTTAACTATTAAATCCATTTTGAAAGACCAAATAGTGCCCACACGTTCACGTATAAAGTGTGAAGTCTTATAGCTAAGTTCTTTTCTTACAGGGCTCATGGGGCCAAAAAAATTACGCATGGTTGCTATTTCCTTACCAGTCCAGCGAAAAACACCAACGTCCATTATTTGCTCAACCAAGCGCAAAAATTGTTGGCCGCCCTCATTGTTTTGACCTGTTTGCGGGTAAACTATTTCCACACCTGTCACAATATCGCCTTGCATTTTAACAGTTAAAATAACTCCATGCCCATAATCAAGCACGTACCCTGCTTCGCTTTTTTGCGCACCGTTGAGGGTCACAAAGGGGGTAGCATGCTTACCCCAAAAGCGTTGAAATGACTCCCACTTAAATTGAGGTGGTTGCCTAAGGTCTTCTTGATTTTGACAAGCTAAAAGTAAAGTGCATAAAAAAAGAAGGCATATATTTAAAAATATTCTCATGCTCCCTGCTCCGCTTTATTCTTACTTTCCCACGGTGCTGGTGGTCGCCACACCCACAAAAGTGCTAACAAGGGTATGAGGCCAGATACTTCAGCCACCAAACGCCCTGCAATGGGGAGAAGGAACCACCAAAGACTAAAGGCCAAACTCGGCACAAGCACTACCACAGCCCATTGCCAAAGGCTTAACGGCTTTGCCTTATATTGGAAAAAGGACACCGTACACACTGCCACCCAAACCTTGGTAAGCGTAATGGCAAGGGCAGCACCTTCTAAGGGCATTTTTTCAATAAAATAAGTACAAAGCACTACATTTAAGGCTAACCCACTGGCATAAAACAAAAGCAATATGCGGTGGTGGCGCATACTAATCATGGCATAGGCCGCCAAATTATGCAAAAATGCCGTTGCAATACACGGGGTTAATATGCGTTGAGCCATAACTGCAACGTCATAACTATCACCATAAATAAAGGTTAAAATACGGTCGCTTTCAACACATATTATATAAATGAGCGGCATGGAGGCCGCCCAAAGGCTACGTGCAGTTTGACCAGTAAGTTTTTGAAATGCGGCACGGTTATTATCCCACAATTTCGCCATTTCTGGAAAAACAACCTTGGCTAAAAGTGTGGTTGAAACAAGCACAGAAAGCCCGTCTACCACTTCCCAAGCGACACTGTATGCGCCGACTGCCGCATCGCCACCATATTTTTTTAAGAATAATACATTGATTTTATTATAAAGAATTGCGCAAGCTGAAATGCACGTAAATACAATACCATTGCGCCATTGGCTTGCAATAAGAGCCATACCGCCAAAGCGCAAACCTACCAAAGGATTTCGACCCAATGCTTTTAGAGCGATGATGATTAAAATTATGGATTCAAGCGGCTTATAAAGCGCAATATAGACGGGAGGGGCATCAAACAAAACCAAAATAATACCAGTACCAATCCCCAATAGAGCCGAAGGAATGCGAATACGCATTTCCACATCTTGGCGCCCTCTAGCCTGACAAAGTGCAAAAAATGAATCTGAAAGTGCATCAAGGCCAAGGCCACCAGCAATGGCCATAACCGTTAAGCGCAATTCATGCGTGTAGCCCTGCCAGCCAGTAAATAGCCAAGTGCCCACAAGGGCCACGCCAAGTAGAGCTAGCTTTAACCACGTTATGGCACCTAGTAATTGAAGGGGGCGATTTTCACGCCTAGCGAATGTAGAGATTAGAAAGTCATTAAGGCCCACATCAGCAACAAGGCGCACAATATAGCCAAAAGACAAAGCGAGCATAATCTGACCTAGGACGTCAGGGCTATGCCGCGCAAGAATGATAGTGAACAACGTCCACGTTACATCACGCGTCCACTGTGCGCCTAGCATATAGCCTAAACGCTGCGGAATACTTTTTAATTTAGCCATGTACTACTTGTTAAGATCACTGCAAGTTGTGCAAAATATGTTATGATGACTTTATTTTTGCTTTTTTACTCTTTTTTGGGAGCTTCTTTTTTTGGTTCTGCCTTACTCTCACCAAATTGTATCACAGCTTTAAAACCTGGCTTTAATTCTAAATCAGGGTTTGGTAGGGTAAGCTCCACAGTAAAATATGAAGGTTGATCAACGCTCATATTATTACTGGTCCAAGCAATTTTAGCAACGGTGGCTTGAAAAACCTTATCATCTAAGGAAGGTATGGTAACCTTAGCAACGTCACCCACGGCTAACTTCTCCGTATCATCTTCGTATACATCTACTTGTATGATCATGGGGTCCATTTTACCGACTGTTATGGGCGAACTATCCTTGGCAAGCTGTGTTCCAGAATAAAGACCTGTTGCTACAGATAACACATGCCCGTCTATGGGTGAGGTGAGCACAAGTTTTTTAGGTAGAGTACTGCCAGCGGTAATAGTAGTGCCAAAGTATCCGCTAACCTCATCAAGTCTTTGCTTAAAATTAGCTTCTTCTTTAGCCGCTGTGTCTTTAAGCAATGCAATTCGTTTTTCAAGGGATGCAACATCACCTTCAATACGATTAAAAGCTTGTTTAGAACCAAGCCCTGATGCAGCAAGCTTTTGAGCCTTATTACGCTCGGCAATAACCTCTGCTTGCTGACGCTGCAAGGTTAATACTTGCCCCCGTGTATCCTCAGTACCTGCACCTAAAGTGATTTCTTTTTGTAATATGCGTTCATCTTCATCTACTAAGGTGTAAGTCATAAGAATTTGATTTTCAATAACACTTTGCCCTGGGCTTACCAATACTTCGTCCACAATGGCATTAAAGGGCAAAGCCTTGGCCCGCGTTACTGGGCTAACAACCTTACCGTTTAATATGGTTGTTTGCACCTCGGCTGCGTGTAAGCTTTGCAAGGGCATAACAATACACAAAGCAAGCATTAAGAAAATATATTTTAAAACAGAATAATTAGTCACTTAGAACCTCCCTTGCAGGTTTACCAATGTAACGTTCTTTCAATACGCCAGCCACATTCATCCATGCAAGCTGCGCAAGCTTATAATCAAGCTCAGCATTAATAAAGTTTATACGTGCATTAATGAGAGCCTCTTGCTTAGTGGCCAATTGTGGATAAAGCTCAATGCCCTCATTGAAGTTAATTTCAGCTTCTTTGGCTTCCATTTGGGCCACATCCAAATTAGTTTTGGCGATTTTTAGGCTTGTTTCCGCCAGGGTAACATTTTGTTGGGCTTCAATCCAAAAGTTAGAATATTCTGTACGCATACGCATTTGTTCTTGGAAGGCAAGAGCCTTTTGCATGCGTGCGGTTTGCACGTCACGATAGCGTCTACCCCAGTCTATGAGTGGAAAATCAAAGTAAAAATGGAAGAATGTATCCTCACGCCCGTCAGAAGGTTGATACTGACCAGCAGGGGGCGAATTATTAATATGTAAGCTCATATCTGGCACATATTCAGCCCAAGCTAGCATAATTCCAAAGTCACGCAACTTTAACTGGGCCCGCACTAAAAGCTCATCTTCAGTTACAGTCCAACGGTCTTCCCAATAGAGCTTTTCTCCATTAAAATCTTGTAAAATACTATCGGCATCTGTGGTATCAATATTTAATTTTTGCTGAATTTCCACACCAGCCATGATTTTTAGCTTGGTACGAAGCATCAAGTTTTCAATTTGGGTGCGTTCAACCTTAAGCTCTGCCTCACGTTCACGCTGCAGGGAAAGGTTTAAAGCTACACCTTGCCGCCCGTCCACAGACTCCAATTGCCGCCAATACGCACTTAATTTTTTCGTTAAAGGCAATAGTTCTTCTTGAACTTCAAGAACCTTTCTTTGGGCTTCAAGTTTTTGATATATCTCTGCTATGTCATAAATGGTTTCACCAATGGCCTTACGGTGCGTGGCAATACCAATATTAACCATTATCCTCTGAGCTTGGTGATTAAAATATGTGGCTACAGGATTTGGAAAGGCCGCATAAAAACCTACGCGAAATTTGGTTTGCCCGTAGTCACCTGGGGTATCCTCAAGGCCAGTATTATACGATGTGAGATTATTAGAAATTTGCAAACTAACACTTGGTTCTGGTAAATATTGCCAGATAGCACTGGTAAGATTTACTTTTTTAATTTCTAATTCCACAGCGGAGTTCACAAGTAAGGGGGATTGCTGAATGGTTAAATAAACATAATCATCAAAGCTAAACGGCTTTTCAGGGTCATATAAATTAGGTACTGCCGCTTGAAGCTTGGAGGCATGTTCTACAGGCACACCTGGAACTTCTTCAAGCCAGTGCCTAGCAGGTAACTCTGGGGCAGTTTGAGTAGCTTTTTGTGACGAGCACCCCACAAGTACAAAAAATAAACACAATATGGGCAATAAGCCTCTACCAAGGAATACACATTTTCGTGAGAACTTAGTAACTATATTCATTTTTATTCCTTATCTTTTTTAGATATATGCATACCTTGTACTGTTAAAATAACATCTTGCCCGTTACATAATTGGGCTTCAAGCTCATAGCCAGAAGCAACTTTTTGCAACTTCCAAAGTAATTTAAATGTATCTACATTTGGCAATTCAGGCACGTGCCGCATACACAGTATATCTATTATATCAAAATGTTCACCCTCAGGTGTGGCCAATTGTTTTAATAAAGCTACACATGTGGGGGGCCAAGTGTAACTTGAATGGCATTGCTCTGCAAATGTTTTTCTTGGTAAAATATATTCACAAATAACCTGTGTATCTAGCAGAGTTTGTAGACTTTCTTGCCAAATAGGTTTAACGGCACACGCACCTTTATTAAATAATATATGCCCAAATGCCATTATGGAGCGAGTTTGCATACGCCGACCATTGGCGGTTATATCATGCACATGAAGTTCGGCCTTGCATGACAATGTGGAATTTTCCCAAGCTTGAGCTTGCACACTAATATACCCTTCACGGGTGACAGCATTGGGACATGCAAATGGCTTTTCAAATTTCATATCATTAAGCCCACAGCAATTTAAATCTGCAAAGCCCATATGTGCCCCTGCATACAGAGCATCAAGCATATTTTGTGCAAAAACTAGTGGCGTTGCGCACTGCTGATCTTGCAAGTAAGCATCTGTATATACAGAAAAATTGCGCCTAGCCTTAAATAAAGGTAATTCCTCTGACGTTAAGCCCAAGGGATATATATGCGGATAATCCTGCATATTTTCTTTTATTTTTATAAGAGTTTGAGACTCAAAATTGTCCTCATCCACCACCGTGGTAATTTGTATATTATTTTCAACTTGTGCAGTTTTGGAGCGGAAGTTTGCCACTGCTTGGGCCAAATCTCCAATGGTGGACACATGCATAATATCTTCAAAATTTATCTGAATATCAAATGTAGTTTCAAGCTTGTGAATAATTACAGGAAAACGACTTGAGCGCATGGCAAGGTCATGGCGCAAGTCCATATGAGCTGCTAATTTATGCCGTGGTAAGCCAGTTATTTCCATTAATATTGGCATAATGTCTTCTACATGCGGTGGCGTTTTTTCAAGGCTATTTTTTTGGCTTTCTTGCTCTGCTTGACCTACAATAGAAGTATCTGCCTTACTTGGCATTTCAAGGTCATCAGGCACCACATACAAGCTTGGCCCAGAAATATGCCCAAGAGCATAAAGTTCAGCCACGGCTCTACGCATGGCTTCCACTTCCTTACCCTTCCTACAAACTGACAAGCAGCGCGCATTTGGCTCAATATCAGCAGTCAAACCACTAATTACATCAGAAGGCCCAAGCTCCACAAAGTGTCGAATATTATACTCTCCCCACATGGTGCGCACACAATCAACCCAGCGCACTGCGTTTTCATCTAAGTCCAAAATATATTCAACAATATTTATTTTATCATCGGGGTATATGCCAGCCGTAACATTGCTCATGGCTGGGGTATGCGTTCCTTTAATATCAAGCTTGAGCAAGCCTTCAACGGACACATCACGTAAAACTCGTAAATGTGGATGATGAAAGGCCATGGAAACATTTAAGATGATGGCAGGAAATTTGCGCTTGCGTAAACTACGCCTTGCCTCGGCAAGTATATCTCGAGGGCCACTTAATATATACTGTGTAGGACTGTTATAATTAGAAATTCTTAGGCCAACAAAGGTATTTATGGCCTCTTCAACTACATCTAAGGGGGCATACACAGCCATCATTCCCGTATCATGCTTACTACCATGCTCTAACTCATCAACCAAAAGAAAACGCTTATCAAATATTGTCCAAGCATCTTCCAGAGAAAGAGATCCAGCAAGAAATAAAGCCACAAGCTCACCAAGACTATGCCCTGAATAAAGGTCTGGCTTAAAACCCAGTGATTCCAAATAACAAGCCTGTGCATAGCTAACTAAGAATATATAAGGAGCTTGATAACGTGTGCGGGAAATTTTTTCTAAGTCCGTATCATCCATAAGGGATAACACATCCCAGCTGGCCACTGCCGCAACGCGATCCATAGCCGCCCTTGCCGCAGGAAATGTGTCATAAAGCTCACGCCCCATGTGCATCCAAAGCGTACCTTGACCAGCGCAAGTAATGGCAACCCTTGGTGGTGTTTTTGCAGGAGATAGCCAAATACCTTGGCCTTGTAAATCTTGAAAATTTTCTTGAGTTGGAGTGGCACTAAGATTAGAAATAGCATTACGCCAATTGGGTGTTGTGGCCCCAAGCCGCCACGCCGCACCCTCATGGGTAAGCTCAACCAAACGCACGCCATTTTCTACTTTTTCACTATCTAAATGGCTTGCATTTTCTTGATTTGCGTTATCTGGCGCACTAGAAACGTCAGTTGCACCAGTAATATTTTTTTTATCCATACCCACCCCGTACAAAAAATATAGCAAAATCAAAAGCGAAACAAGTTTTCATAGGATATTTTTTCACCATTGTCTATAAAGCCTTTTGAAAGGGTGCCACATAGTACACGTTATTCTAATTTCAATTTTTTTGTAAAAAAACCATTATTTTGATGAAGTCATGTGTGAGGTTGGGGAATGTTTTTTGAGCAATTAGCTGCGACGAAGCGTAGCGTAGGTGCTGCGTCGCGAAAAAAACTTTACCGAACATCACACA
>CAYJNE010000074.1:0-1419 GCA_964371345.1 uncultured Desulfovibrionaceae bacterium
ACAAAGGTCTTGGTGAAATGAACCCAGAACAACTCTGGGTAACAACCATGAACCCCGAAAATAGAACACTATTACAAGTGTCCATCGATGATGCAGAAGATGCATCCGATACCTTTGAAAGACTAATGGGCGATAGAGTTGAATGCAGGCGTGAATTTATTGAACGCAATGCCCTAAGCATTCAAGATTTAGATATATAATAAGTTTTGATGTTTTTTTGGGGGGAACTTTTGCTAACGCCAAAAAGTTCCCCCCAAACCCCCCTCAAAACGCGTTAGTGCCCTAAAACTATCCCTTTGGGATAGTTTTAGGGGTTTTTATAACTTCAAAAGTACTTAAGAAACTTAAAACCGCTTATACTATCCCAAAGGGATAGTATAAGCGGCATTAAAGTTTTTTTGGAAAAGGGATGGGGGTATGGGAGAAGGGAAATAACCTTTTGTTCACAAAAGGTTTTTCCCTTCCCCCATAAAAAAACTACAATTCTGGTGGTAGGTCTTGGAGTTCAGCCCAAGAAAATACTGGCCCGTCAACGCAGACATATTTGCTACCAAGGTTACAGCGTCCGCAAATGCCCACGCCGCATTTCATGCGCTTTTCAAGTGTAGTGATGATATTTTCTGGTGCGAAGTTCATTTTTAATAGGGCTTGCACCGTGAAGGTAATCATAATGGGCGGCCCGCATATGATAGCAACAGACTTTGCAGGGTCGGGTGCAAGTTTTGTCAGCACATCGGGGATAAGCCCCACCTCGTGAGGCCACCCGCCAAAGGGAATATCAATGGTCAATGTGCAATCAAGGTCAGGGTTTTCTAGCCAGCCTTCAAGCTCGTAACTATAGGCCATATCATTGGGTGTGCGCGCGCCATAAAGCAGAGATATTTTGCCGTAATCTGCTTTATTTTCAAGGGTATGAAGCATGATTGTACGAATGGGTGCCATACCAATACCACCCCCGATGAAAAATAAATCCTTACCTTGCCAATTAGCACAGGGGAAGGCTTTGCCAAGAGGAGCTCTAACGCCTACTTTGTCCCCAGGGGAAAGCTTGTGCAGGGCTCTGGTGACTTCACCCACACGCATGACTGAAAATTGCAAATAATCCTTTTGTGAAGGTGGGCTACTAATAACAAAGGTGGCCTCACCTACGCCAAATATGGAAAGTTGCCCCACTTGTCCTGCCCCAAAATTTACAGCTTTCATGGCCTCAGGGTCATCCAAAACAATGCGAAATGTTTTGATATTTGGTGTTTCCTCTATGACCTCAAGTACCGTTGCTATTTGTGGTAAATAGGGGTTTGGGCCAAGGGCTGTGCGGGTATGGGGTGTGGCACAAGGCGCACAATCTTTATTGTCTTGCACTACGGGAAGTTTTGCACTTCTAACAGCTGGTACTTTACTTTCTTTTATGGCTGGGGC
>CAYJNE010000074.1:1519-6978 GCA_964371345.1 uncultured Desulfovibrionaceae bacterium
TTTGGCGGTGGTCTTTTTGGTAGTAGCTGTTTTTTTAGTACTCATATTATATCCTCATTAATCCGCAGTACCAGCAAGGGCAGCCAGTACAATGGAACGAATATCAAGATGCACAGGGCATTGGCTAATACAACGTCCGCACCCATTGCAGGAAAATTGATTTTCCCACTCCTTGGGGTAATAAGAAAATTTATGCGAAATACGATTGCGCATGCGCAAGGCTTTTTGGGTACGTGGATTATGCCCACTGGCCTCACGGGTGAAGTGCGAGGCCATGCAAGTATCCCAAGTGCGAATACGCTTGCCACCTTTTTCGCTAAGGCCGTCACCTTCATCAGTAATATTAAAGCAATAGCAAGTGGGGCAAATGTAGGTACAAGCACCACAGGACAGGCAATGTGCCGTTTGCTTTTCCCAAAAATCGGTGTCGGTAAAACGCTTGGCAAGGGTTTCGGCTGCCTTGCTTAGGTCTGGCCTTTTATCAAGACTTGCACCAGCGGCGGCATGGGCTTTGGTTACGGCTTCCTTGGTTGCGTTATCAACTTCCTTAAGGGAGCTTTTTTCCAACAACGCAATGCCTTTTTCTGTAACGCCTTGCAATGTAAAACCGTTTTCAAGTTCAGTTAATAAAATGTCCGAGCCAGTTTTATCAATGGGGCCAGAGCCCACCCAATGGCAAAAACAAGTGGAGCATGTTTCAGTGCAAGCTCTTGTGATTACGAGCATGTTTTCACGCTTTGCCATATAGTACGGATCTTGATAAGGCCCTTGCATATAGGGGCGATCAAGCACGGTAAAGCCACGGGCATCGCAAGGGCGACAACCAAATATTATGGTGGGGTTAACCGTAGGCGTATCGTCAAGCGTAAGGGTAACTTCCTCTAACTTATTTGGATTTTTAGTTTGTTTATACCTAACCAACGTCTCACAACGGGGCAAGGCCACGTCTTTGGGCGAAACATTGGCTTTATCAAAGCAGATGTCATTTTCAGGGCTAAAGGGCAAAAATAGCACAGCCTTGCTTTGTCTTGTGGGCGCAAGCACTTGATATTCACCATTATTGCCAAGCCAAACCAAAAAGTCCGTTAGGGAGTCTTTATTTAAGAAGCGTGCGTTGCTCATTTCCATTCCCTCTCGGTTATATTCTTTTCTTCCAGTTCGTAGCCTAAGAGAGGCGGTGTAGCATCTTTTTTCATGCCAGCCTTATATCCCTCAAATATTTGACCAACGGCCCGTTCTAAATGCTGGCGCAAGGGTAAAATGGGGATATTAACAGGGCAGGCCCTTTGGCATTCGCCACAACCAGTACAACGTCCAGCTAGGTGCAGCGCGTGTATGGTTTGGAAATATAGCTTTTCCTTGATGCTATCATCTTGGCTTAACCAATGCGGGGAGCGAGTTTCCGCTATGCAATGGTCACGGCAAACACACATGGGGCAAGCGTTGCGGCAAGCATAGCAGCGTATGCAACGCTCCATATGTCCACGCCAATAGCTACGCCGCTCCTCTAAACTCATATGATCAAGCAATTCAAGCTCTGGCGGTAGTATTTTATCATCCCCCAATGGTTTTGGCGGCCCACCAAGGCGGACATCTGCCTCCACTGCCCCAGGGTTTGTACAAGCATAGCATTTGCCTTGGGCAAATTCATTCATGGGGAAATTATGCTCTTTGCCGTCTGCCACTATGCGCACGGCGGTGTCTGTGGTGCTGACTTCATCAATTTTATTATAGCGGCCAAGGGCTTCGTCCACTCTTGGCATATTAAGAGTGCCCTCACAAGGTAGGGTAAATATGACCACATCGTCACGGTTTACAAGGCTTTCTTGTATAAGCTCCACCACAGAGCGAGAGTCGCAACCCTTAACCACAATGCCCACTTTTTTGCCTCGCCAAGAGGGTAGGTAGGTGGCTAAATTATGCACGTTAAACGGCCCCCATTGCAGGGCGTTTACGTCTTCATCATTATACATAAAGTGCGGCATGGCGTGGGCGGCATCGTGGCCCACTTTCCAACCAATAACACATTCAAGCTCTGGCAATTTTTCCTTTATGGCGGTCTTTAGCTCATCCAAGGCCGTATTGCCAGCAACGCCCGTACCCAGTGGGCGGGTGGATTTTAGCAGGCTTTCGGCGATTTTATATAGTGGTTCGGCGTCTTCTATACGCTCGGCAGGGCCAAGTTTGTGAATTTGCTCGGTAAACTTTGTGACAACTTGTTGCCACTTTTGGCCTTCTGAGGCTGAAACCCAAGTATACTCAAAGCGGGCCGCATCAATACCCAATATGGGTAGAAAATGTTTGAGCATTTCCAAACGGCGGCGAGCGTAGTAATTGCCAGATGTATAGTGGCAATCACGAGGGTGACAACCAGAAACCAGCACCCCGTCTGCCCCGTCTAGGAGCGCGCGCATGGCAAAAAGTGGGTCTACCCGCCCAGAACAAGGCACACGGATGATGCGCAAGTCTGTAGGCTGTGTGGCTCTGGCAACGCCAGCGGTATCTGCACCGCCATAGGAGCACCAGTTACATAAAAAACCAACAATTCTGAGTTCTTTATCATTTAGCTGCGGCATAGGGCATTGACCTCCGCAAGAATTTGATCATCGTTAAAGTGTGCAAGCTGTACGGCCCCTTGAGGACAAGTGGCGGTACAAAGACCGCAACCTTGGCATACTGTGGGCAGTACTTCGTATTTTAGCTCGCCACGTACAATGAGTTCTCGTATGGCCGTAAACGGGCAAACTCGAACGCATTTTCCGCAACTTACGCAACGGCTCATATCAATGGTGGCAATTTGTGGATTATTTTCAAGGGTGTCCTTTGCAAATAATGCCAGCACCTTAGCCGCTGCCGCAGATCCTTGAGCCACTGAGGACGGAATGTCCTTGGGGCCTTGGCAAGCACCAGCAAGAAATACCCCTGCGGTGTTGGTTTCTACAGGCTTAAGCTTGGGGTGGCCTTCCATAAAGAAGCCGTTTTCATCGTAGGTTACACGAATCATTTCTGCCAGACCTTGGGAGCCACCAGAGGCATCGACACCCACAGCAAGGACCACTAGGTCAGCCAAAATTTCTGTTTTTTCTCCAAGCAGGGTGTCTACACCGCATACCACATATTGGCCCTTGCCGTTGGGATATATGGATGAAACACGCCCGCGGATGTAATTAGCACCATATTGCTCGGTGGCACGGCGGGTAAATTCGTCATACATCTTACCTGGCGCGCGTATATCCATATAGAATATATGCGATTTTGAATCGGGAATATGGTCTTTAGTTAATATGGCTTGCTTTGCTGTATACATACAACAAAAACCTGAGCAATATGGACGATTTATGGACGGGTCACGAGAGCCAACACATTGGATAAATACCACATTTTTTGGCTCTTTGCCGTCTGAAGGGCGCACAATGTGGCCCTTGGTGGGGCCAGAGGCATTCATCAAGCGTTCATACTGCATGGAGGTTATGACATCTGGGTATCTGCCGCCGCCATATTCTTCATAAATTGTCCAATCCATAAGCTCATAGCCAGTGGCGGCTATGATACAGCCCACTTCTTCGGTGATGATTTCATCTTCCCACTTATAGTCAATGGCATCGGTGGGGCATTTTTTGGCGCAAATGCCGCACTTACCCTTGGTGAGCATGATGCATTGTTCGGCGTTAATAACAGCCTTTTTGGGAATGGCTTGGGGGAAGGCAATGGTAATTGCGCCAGTTTTGGCAATGCCCTCGTTAAAGGAATCAGGCACCTTGGCGGGGCATTTTTCTAAGCAGGAACCACAGCCAGTGCATTTTTTCCAATCCACATATGGGGTTTTTTTGCGAATACGTACCCCAAAATTGCCAACATAACCAAATATTTCTTTAATTTCTGAATATGCATATAGGGTGATATTGGGATGTTGAGCAATATCAACCATTTTTGGCCCAAGAATACAGGCCGAGCAGTCAATGGTGGGAAAGGTTTTATCAAGCTTGGCCATTTTTCCGCCGATAGTTGCCTCACGCTCCACTAAGATTACGGGAATGCCGCCGTCAGCGCAGTCAAGAGCCGCCTGAATGCCAGCAACTCCACCGCCAATGATTAATACTTTTTTATTTATGGCAAAGGATTGAGCCATAAGAGGATTATTGCGGCGTAGCTTTTCCGTAGCCATACGCACTAATTCTATGGATTTATTGGTATTGGCGTCCATGTCTTTGCCAATCCATGAAACATGCTCACGCAAGTTGGCCATTTCAAACATATAGCGGTTAAGGCCTGCACGCTCCACAGTGCGTTGGAATGTGGGTTCATGCATGCGTGGGGAGCAAGAGCCCACCACAACGCCGTCTAATTTATGCTCCACAATGGCTTCTTCAATGGCTTGTTGACCAGGTTCGGCGCAAGTGTACATGATGTCCGCAGCATATACTACATCGGGGAATTCACGGGCGGCATCTGCAACACTAACGCAGTTAACCGTTGCCGCAATATTGCTACCGCAATGGCAGATAAATACGCCTATTCTCATGCTTTGGCCTCCTTATCCTTTTTTTGGACAGCACTATTTGCGGCATGGTCTAATTTTTCCAAAAGGGCCGCAGGGCTAATACAAAGCTTTTTTAAGCCCAAGTCGTCGGGCTTATGTCCAAAGGCAAGGCCAAGAATTTGGGTGAAATATAGCACAGGGATATTGAATTTACCCTTAACGGCTTTTTCTGCTTGGCCTTGGCGTAAATCAAGGTTCATTTGGCAAAGCGGACAGGCCACCACCACTGCATCAGCTTGCATATTCTGGGCAAGTTGCAATAATTTTCCAGAAAGCTTTGCCGTCATGGGGCGTTCTGGTATACCAAATGAGGCCCCGCAACAGCTTGTTTTTAGCGGAAAATCAATAACATCTGCCCCGCATGCACGTAAAATATCTTCCATCATTTGCGGGTTTTCGGGGTGCCCAAAATTCATAATTTCGGCGGGCCTACTCATCAAGCAACCATAATATGGGGCAAGGCGAATGCCCTTAAACTTTTTGGCGGCACGCTTTGCAAGCATTTCTATGCCATAAGTATCCACAATGCCTTGCATTACAGATAAGGCTTCGGGGAAATTTTGGGCAGAGGGTTCATCAAGCAATGAGTCAACCCTTGCTCTAAACTCTGTATCTTCCATTCTATGGGCGGCGTGGCGCAAGTTTGAAAGGCAAGAAGGGCAAGTGGTTAATAGTTTTTCGGCTTTGGTTTTGGCGGCTATGTCTAAATTGCGCACACAAAGGGCCGCAGAAAGCTCTGTAGCCACAGCATGGGCAGGGGTTGAGCCGCAACAATTCCAATCATCAATATCGTTTAGGGCGAAATTTAAGTCTCTACAGACTAAGCGAGTTGACGCTTCATAATCGGCGGATGTGCCAACGGCAGAGCATCCTGGGTAATAGGCAAACTTCATGCTTTTTTACCCTCCTCTTTACAGCG
>CAYJNE010000075.1:0-6935 GCA_964371345.1 uncultured Desulfovibrionaceae bacterium
GTAGGTATTAACTACGTTCTTCGTGGCTTCTTTGGCATGAGATTGTGGTAAGATTAAATAATTAAGATATATTATGGTGGGGTGTAAAAACCTCACCATAATATTTTTTAAAACATATGTCAGAATTTGAAATTTTATTAGATAGCTTTCTCATGCTACCCTTCAGGCTCCCAAGCTCTGCTGTCTTGGGGCTATGGCTTGGTTGCATTGTGCTGGCGTTTTATTGTGTCCTCATTGGTGAAGGCATTCGCTACTTATTTATGGCCATGCATAAAAAATACTACACTGGCCTAAGTGACGACACCATACACTATCACGACCTTAGCATGAAGGCCCTACACAGTGGCAATAAAGAAGCCTACCTTGCCGCCAACACAATGGCCCATGAAAAATTTGGGAAAAGTTTTTTTGCCAGAGCCTCAGTGAGCATGGCCATACTCATGCCAGTACCCTTCGCCTTAAACTGGCTTTCTTTACGCTTTGAAGGCATAACCGTACACAAAGTCCCCTTTACTGAAAAAGGTGTAGGTTATGTTTTTGTGTTTTTAATTTCGTATATTATTTTGCGAATTGTTGCATCAAAGGTGAGAAGAAGATTGACAAAACAGCCCTAAAAACCATCCCATAAAGACTGCAATGCCCCCTCCAAACACTGACTAGCAGGATTTTTATCTTTAATACAAAGGGCAAGCTTTTCTTCAGTCACAGTGCGCAAGCCCTCACCAAGGGCTTTTTTTGCAAGGGGCGGAAATATTATGGTGGCTTGATTATGCAAAAGCCCAACACCCACATATAGCGTAGCACCAGAAAACTCAGGTACAATTAACTCCCCCTCACTCGCCATAACCATGATGCGCAAGCCCCACTCTTTTTCAAAGGCCGCACGCCATGCATAGAGTTTTTTTAATTCATCTTTTTGCAATATGTTGTCTTCATTAACAACAGAATGTGAGCCATCGGGTGGGCGTAGCATTTCCATACGCCTTTCAAAATGCCACCAAAAGGCCGAAGCTGTCATGGCAAAAACACCCATAAGCAAGAGCATACGCAAAGCTGGGTGCGAAGCATCGGAAGAAATAAGGGGGCCTCTATTTTTTCGTCTTATGAGCATGCGTATTTTTAAAATATTTTTCCAAATAAGGCAAGGAGTTAAGTTTTTGATTGTGGACTGTTCCTCATAAGTGACTATCTACAAGTTGAACATGGAATAACTTGGCGCAAGTTTTGCACTATGTATATCATACTGTCACTTTAACGACAGAAAGGAATGCGTAAAATATGGCTTTTAAGTTTAACATGCAAAAAATACTCGATTATCGAGCCCAGCTTGAGGAAGAAGCCAAGATAAAATTGGCCGAAGCCCAGCGTCTATATTTGCATGAAGAAAGCCGTATGCACACCCTTAAAGAACAGCTTGCGCAAATGGAAGCAGATTTGTATAAGAGTCTTGACGCTGATCATGCTACGCGCTGGCTGTTGGAAAATTATATTAAGGGATTACGTGAAGACATTTCCCAAACAACCCTTAGGATGCGCCACCTTCAAGAGCTTGTTAGCCAGTGCCGCACCTTAGTACTTATGCGAGCAAAAGATTGTAAAATCATGGAAAAGCTCAAAGAAAAGCAGCAGGAGCGTTATTATGCCGCAGAAAAAGAACATGAAAGAAAAGTCAATGATGAAACAGCAACCCTCCGCCATGCGGTCACAGCTTTCTAAAGTTTGTCGCCTACTTATATGCTTTGGCTTTATAAAGGTTGGCTTACTTGTGGCCCTAGCCTCGGGGTATTCTTTGCCTGAACTTGAATTTCTAAACTTCTTGCAAGTTAAGCAAGTGGCAGAGCAAGTAACGCCTGAAACACAAAACACTGTTGCTAAGCTAGATGCCGCTGTTGCAAAAGTCGAAAGTACGTCTACTCCTGCGCCCGTAGCCAATGTAGCTAAAGACCTTAACCCCCAAGGCTCTGCCGCTGTGCTAGCCGCAAAACAGCATAAATCCACACCAATCAAAGTTGTACAGTCTTATTTACCTGAAACTGCCGTTGCAACTTCAGCTCCAGTAATGCCCAAGAAACCAGAACAAACAAGCCCCAATTGGTGGAATAATATTTTATCATTAAAGTCATTACCATTCCCAAGCTTAGGCGTTGATCAGGTGGCCTATGCTGCAACGCTGGATGCTCCTCCGCCTCCTGCTATTCCTAACTCTGCAGCACCAACGCCCTTTAGTCCACCAGAACAAACTCAAGCCGTAAGCACGCCTGCACCACAAGTATTACCTGCTGGTACTGCGGGCCCACAAGTGAATGCCGTGCAAGCAAACCCGCTTGTGCCAAACCCAAATCCGCCAACACCAAAGCTTGATGCCTATGTACCACCTGAGGATCCCAACCAAAAGCAACAAGAGCTTGCCCGCCGTGAGCAAGAACTACTTATGCTCAAAAAACAAACCGAGCAACGCTTGAAAGAACTACAAGCCGCAGAGCGTAAAGTACAAGACATGCTTAAAGAAGCTAAGACTGTTGAAGGCAGCAAGGTTGATACTCTAACTAATATGTATATAAATATGAAAGCAAAACAAGCTGCCAAAGCCATAGAAACTTTGGATGAAAACATTGCAGTCAAAATTTTGTCAAACATGAAACCCAAGCAAGCTGGTGAAATCTTAAGTTATGCTGACCCTAAAAAAACAGCTAAGCTTACTGAAATTTTAAGCCGTATGCAACTTGGTCAATAATAATGCAACGAGTTATATTATATGCGTAATTTTGTTTTTGTATGTATAATTATGGGAAGTTTTTTGCCCTCGTCTTTAGCCTTAGCTGTTGAAAATCATGGAACAATGGAGCTAATTGTCCCTAAGTCTATACAAGATATGCAAAACCCAAACTCCAAAGCCACGAAAGAATGGTACCCCAAGGGTGAACCACAAGGAAATAAGGGCACACTTTGGGAGCAAGGCACCTCTGCCGAGGAGCTTAACCGCAGACGTACTCCACCACAAAAAGATTCGCAAGGGAACGCAAGCTCTGGCATCAACACTCGTGCTGGCATTGAAACTCAGCTTAAAAATATATCTGAATATGAACGCACAACGAGTGATGAGCCTGTTACCTTTGCCGATGGCCGCATACGAGGAGACTCCAGTGTTGAAGCGTCATCATGGAAACCTGCCATTACTGAGCCCATCAAAATTGACGAACCCATATTAAGCTCACAACACAATGTCGTGGGTGCATACGCCGACATGACAGATGATGAGGATTTTCGTATGTCTGCTGGCCCTGAGCTACATCTGCCCGAAACTATGTCTTCCCCCCTTGGTCATAGTTCGGAGCGTCCACACAACTCAGAACTTGGCATGGGCATGAAGCTCATGTGGGGCTTTTAAAGAATAGCCTATTAAATCAGTGCTTCCTTAAAATTTACTTTTTAAAGCCATTTTCCTCTCAAGTTTTTCTAAAATTACCCGAAAATATTTATTGTAGAACGGTGACGCTTAAGGGTTCCGTTTAAGGTGCCAAAAAAAGCTAGCACAGTTTTTGCATAAAGTTCTATAGCCATAATATATGGGCAAGAACTTCCGTACGAGGGTAGCTTATGTCAAATTCAATATCTGGCGGTATTTCATTTTCCGGTATCGGTAGTGGAACCGACTTTAACGAAGTAATAGATAAACTTTATGAGATTGAGTCCACAAAATTATATGGACTTGAAGACTCACGTGAAGTTGCTATGGAATCTTATGAGGCCATGAATGACCTCATAAACTCAGTTACAGAAGCCAAAGAAGCCCTCGCACTACTCAATGACCCCGCAAAATTCTTGCTCAAGCTTGGTGCAAGTAGCAATGAAACCGTTGCCACCGCCACGGCTGATTACGAAGCCGTTGACGGCACCTTTACTGTGCATGTTGACCAATTGGCCACCAATGCTATTTGGGCATCTACGGACACTTTTGCCAGTAAATCAACCATTATCAATACCTCTGGTTCTCAAACTACGCTTAACTACACCTATAAGGGCGAAGAACACAGCTTAATTGTACCTGCTAACACCACGCTTGAGGGCCTTGCCCACATGGTTAACAATGATAAGTCTAACCCTGGTGTTAAAATGCAGATTATTAAAACTGCTGACGGTTACACTTTTCAAGTGGCTGGCACAGAGTCAGGCAAAGACGCCAACTTACAAATTGAAGCAAACGCCGCTCTTGAAGGCTTTCATGGCGGAACTGAAGCAGGTTCTTCCCCCAGTGTGTGGGAGTCTTATGGCAATATTTCTGGCAGTACAACACTAAACGCTGGCCAAACAACTGCCACTGGAATTGAAGAATATAACTACATGCTGACCATATATGGGCAGCCTGCTGAACCCTTTGGCCCCTATGACGGCGACACCACCCAACAAGACTTTGTCGATGACATTAACGCTCACTTTGGAACTGGCACCGCCACCTTTGACGAGACCACTGGCAAGCTTACTATCAATGGTATGCAAAGCCTATCAACTCAGGTGGGTTCAAATCCTGGCACCACAGAAATGGTTGATCCCACCATGGAGGTTAGCTACTCTGGGACTATGGATCACCCCATGACTGCTAACACCTATACATTTAAGGATGTTAACGGGGATATACCTGTCGATATGACAGCACTTGACCCAGACGGGAACCCCTACCCTCAGACGCTTGAAGGTGTCTTCGCCGCTCTTACAGATCAATATCCTGACCAATTTGGTATTAGTGGCGAGCTAAATGCAGCAGGTGACACCTATAACTTCAGTATGACAGGTCTTACTGGTCTTCCCGTAGAACTTACAAATGGTACTATAGACACCCCTCCAGGTCTTGGTTTTATAACCACCTCTGGCCCGACATTTACTCATACTCAACCTGGTAAGGCGCAAGATGCCATACAGCCTGGCATTATTCCCGAAACCATAGATTTTAATATTACCTTTGATGACGGCACATCCAAGACCATAACCATGAGTAGCACGTCTGATTATAACGCTCTTATTGCCGCCATAAATGACCCCACTACTGGGCGGGCGGGCACTGCAGCCCTTGTGCCTGACCCCAATGATGCCACCAAGCAAATACTTAAGCTTACGGGCGTGCAGGAGTTTGAATCCACATCCAGTGCTTTTAACGAGCATATGAATTTTAGTGGGCGTGTTACGTCTGCCAGCGGCTGGACTGTGCAAGAAGCTCAAGATGCTAGCTTTAGGCTTGATAACTTTGCTCACACCCTAACATCAAGTACTAACAATGTTACGGACGTAATTGAAGGTGTTACCCTAACCCTAAAAAGCACAGGCACAACCCAAATAGGTATTGCCTCAGACACGGACTCCGTAAAGGCAAATGTCCAATCTGTACTTGATGCCCTAAATTCTGTACTTCTAAAGGTAAAAGACTTAACTGCCATTAGTGAGGAACCTTCAGACACCTATACAGAAGAAGCAACCCTAAGTGCGGCGGCTCTTTCTGGGGAATATAGCGTCCTTAGTTTCCAATCGCGCCTAAAAAATGAAATTATCACCACCCCGCCTGGCTTTAATACCATGACCACTGACGATATTTTTTCAGGCGATTTTGTGGCCACCCTATCCCAAATGGGTATTAAGACCGTCACTGACGCAGAAGATCCAAACTTTGGGCTTTTTGCCATTGCCCCAGCTGGCTCTACCGCTGAAATGCAGGCATTTGACCAACAATTATTTGATGACGCCATAGCCAATAACTTAGAAGATGTAATTAACTTCTTCGCCGCCGATGACTCTGGCACCACATCCTCAGATGATTTTGGTTACAGCAACCACATTGACGGTATAACCCAGCCTGGTACTTATGACGTTGAATATAATGTACTTCCTGACGGAACCATTGACTATGTAAAAATTAATGGCGAATTCGCTTCCAGCAGTGGTGATGGCACTAATACCTATACACTTGGCGGAAACAGCGATGCCAAGGGTATTAGCATTACCATTTATGACTTGGGGGTTGGTCTTCATGATGAAGGTTCTGTTTCCATTCAACGTGGACTAGTAAACTCCATAGAGTCATTTTTTGAAGCAGAAATGAAATACATTGAGCCCAAGGCAGACGACCCAACCCTAAGCCAAAACAACGGCGGGCTTATGATTGCCAAAGCAAGCTATCAAGAACTTATTGATAGCATTGACAATCAAATTAGTGATGAAATGGATAGGCTAGAGCGTTGGGAGTATGCTGAACGCATGAAGTATGCAAGGCTTGATACCTTGCTTGGTGAATACAGCGGAAATATGTCAGTTCTTGAATCTCAACTGGCACAACTTGGATAATAGTCTTTGCAAAAATGAGCAAAGATTTGAAAATATAAACCTTAAAGAAAAGAGACAATTATGAACAAGGCAGCACAAGCTTATTTTAAAACTGGGGTCAGCACTACAGATCAAGGGCAACTTTTATTATTGCTTTATGACGGTGCTCTGAAATTCTTGCAGCAAGCTCGCATCAAAATGCTTGAGAAAGACTACGCCGCCAAAGGTATTCTTATCTCAAAAGTTATTGATATTGTTCATGAACTTTCATGCACACTTAACCTTGAAAAAGGTGGTACGCTTGCAGAAAACCTTAATAATTTATATTTTTTATGCACAACACGCCTCTTACAAGCCAACCTAAAAATGAATGTGGAACAACTTGATAATGTGGCTGATATTCTGCAAGGACTTCGCAGTGCTTATGCTGAGATAATCTCCACCCCAGAGGCAAGACAACTCTCTGCCCAAATTTCTGCTAAACTTAATAGTGAGGCCAGCTTAACCCAACGCAGTGCGCCCTTAAATGTAAAATCAACACCTATTCCTGGCTATGCTGGGAAAAAACAAGCCCATGCTGCCTATGGGCAAATGCAAGGTGGTATGCCCCAAACCCCAACGGGCAC
>CAYJNE010000076.1:0-6909 GCA_964371345.1 uncultured Desulfovibrionaceae bacterium
ATATCTGCCCCTTTCCTCCTCAAGCTTTTCCCTTGACTTTATGCCTGCTTGTGACTACCTAATGCGCATAACAATTCAAGGAGAATACAATGGCCTACGATGTTCGTTTATTTAAATTAGTCACCGGTGATATTATTATCGGAAAATATGATGAGAAAAAAGACATAGTTACCGATGTGGCAAGCATTCAAAGTGTACCCATGCAACAAGGTGGCGTGCAAATGCTCATCCTACCCTACGGTTACCCATTTGAAAATAAATTCTGCGGCAGCATGGAAGGCAAACACTTCATCTACCGCTACGCAGAAACTCCCTCCGAACTACAAGATAAATACCTTGAAACCGTTACTAACATCACCGTTAGCGGCGGCATGGGTAAGTTACAATTTGGCCAAGCCCCAACTGGTGGCGATAGCAAGCTTATAAAATAATTAAACAACACCACGGCAATCTAACTTTAGTTTTTTCTCCTCAAGCCACTTAAAAGTGGGCCTTAAGGGTGAAATTTAGACACAAATTGCCAAATTAGAATGCCGTGGTGTTTTATATTATGCGTGAATTTCTATCCATACTACCAAGGCCAAGCCGCTATATAGGAATTGAAGAAGGTGCAGTGCATAAAAATGCCAAGGACCAAGAATTCCATATGGCCCTTGCTTTTCCAGATACCTATGAGCTTGGCATGTCCTACCTTGGGCAAAAAATTCTCTATGCTATAATTAATGAAAAGCCCCACTGGTGGGCAGAAAGGGTCATGGCCCCATGCCGTGAAACCGCAGAAATACTACGCAAAAATAATGCCCCCCTCTGTACCTTAGAGTCAGACACCCCACTAAATGAGCTCCATGCCATTGGCTTTTCCATAACCCACGAGCTAGCTTACACCAATGTGCTATACATGCTTGATTTGGCACAAATTCCTCTGCGCTCAAACCAGCGTGGGGATGATTTATTCACCTATCCCATTATTATTATTGGCGGTGGGGCCACATTAAGTGCCGAGCCTCTAGCCCCATTTGTGGATATTATGGTACTTGGTGAAGGCGAAGAAACTCTAGTAGAGATTGCTGAAAACCTAATAAAAGCCCGTGAAGAAAAAATCAGCCGTAGCCAATTTTTAGAAAATTTACGCCATGTTAACGGAGTTTATATCCCCTCATTATTCATAGAGGATAAAGACGGCACACTCAAACCAAAATTTGCCGACTACACCAAAGCCACAAGGCGTATTGTCACAGACTTAAATGCAGCCGATTATCCAGTCAAGCAAGCCGTACCCATTGGGGCCATTCATAATAGGCTTGCTTTAGAAATTGCACGGGGTTGTACTAGAGGGTGTCGCTTTTGTCATGCTGGCATGGTCTATAGGCCCGTGCGTGAACGCTCCCTTAATAATTTACAAAGCTTACTTGAAAAATGTCTTAATGACACAGGCTTTGACGAGGTGTCATACCTTTCCTTAAGTACTGGTGACTTTTCTGGATTAAAACACCTCTTTATGAGCACCATGGATCGCTGTGCCAAAGAGCAAATTTCCGTTTCTCTGCCCTCTTTGCGCGTGGGATCCATTGATGACAGCATCATGAAGCGTGTGGCAGGTATTAGACGAACTGGTGCAACCCTTGCCCCCGAAGCAGGTAGCCAACGCTTAAGGGATGTCATAAATAAAGGCGTTACAGAAGAAGAACTTATCCTACATATTCAAAAGCTTATTGAACATGGCTGGCAACAAGTAAAGCTCTATTTTATGATTGGTCTCCCCACAGAAACATACGCCGACCTTGATGCCATTATTGATATATGCTGCAAGGTTAGGGACGCCGCAGGGCGTGGCGCACCCCGATTGCAAGTAACGGCAGCCATATCACCCTTTGTACCAAAGCCCTTTACGCCCTTCCAGTGGGAAGCCCAGCTAACACTTGATGAAATGCGAGAGCGCATTGAATATTTGCGTGCCGCATTCAAAGCCCAGAAATGCCTTAAAATGCGCTGGCATGAACCACAAATGAGCCATTTAGAAGGCATTTTGTCTAGGGGCGATCGCCGTTTAGCCAATGTGGTGGAAAAAGCCTATGAAAAAGGCGGAATTTTTGCCTCATGGATAGAAGGCTTTGACCTCACACCTTGGTATGAAGCCTTGGAAGAATGCGCCCTCACGACTGGTGAATACACAAATGAGCGCAACATTGACGCCCCGCTTGCTTGGGACCACCTAGAAGCAGGAGTGGACACAGCATATTTACTTAGAGAACGCGAAAAAGCCCTCAAAGAAAAAACCACCCCCGACTGCCGCTATGCCGCCTGCCAAGTGTGCGGAGTTTGCGACACCAAAAACCAAGACTCAAGACTTATAAAAAACAATAACAATGATAACATATTAAATATATTAAATTTTGCTGAGCGTGACCAAGAAGCCCATACCGCCAAGTATGATGAATTTGGCAAACTCTTGCGCCCAGCACCAAGCACAGGAAAAGCCAAACCACCAGCCATAGCCCAAGAACTAACGGTAAAAGCTGTGGAGTATCGCATCTGGCACACCAGAGAAGGCCGAGCAGTATTTTTAAGCCAGCTAGAACTTCAAGCAATACTTGAACGATGTCTTAGACGTGCAAAAATTCCCATGACCTTCTCTCAAGGCTTTCATCCTCTACCTTTGCTGTCATTTGGTAGAGCTCTACCCGTGGGTGTGGGAAGCAAAGCTGAGTGGTTTGCCATAACTTTACGGGAGTTTTTAAGCCCTCAAAAGTTAAAGCAATACTTGAATGGCCATTTACCGCAAGGAATGGATATTATTGACATTCAGCACACAATCAAGAGCGAGCGCACAGCCCAAGCCACTAGCGAAAAATTTTGCCTATATTATCAAGGCCCTACGGAACATAAAGCCCAATTTATAGATGCATGGCAAGATTTTGCAAAAAAACAAAGCTTTGAGTGGACAAGGGAAACAAAAAAAGGCCCAAAAACTCAAGATTTACGGGCCCTAGTTAGCCATATAGACATAGGTGAGCAAAGCATTTCCTTTACAAGTGATTGGGAAAAAGGCTATATTTCCCCACTGACTTTGTCACGAGCCATACTTGGTGATATGTGCTTAAGTCACATATACTTAGAAAAAATGGCTCAAACCTTTAACAACGAATTAACATACCCGAGCACGGTGAAGTAATGGCCTCAAGAACTGTTTTTATTGAAGATATGCCCTTTTCTGCCCGCATAAAATCCTTAGCTGATGATGAGCTCTTGGATATTTGGGAAGAAACACAAGAGCTTGAGCGCATCTTGCGTGAAGAATGGAACGCAGAACTTGAGCTGGCCCCAGAATATGAAAAACTAATTGTTCAAGAATTACAACTACGTGCTAGCCTAAAAATAGCTTAAGCAAAATCCCATACCAAGGCCACCCAGTCGCCGTCCGTAACCACTTGTGGTGCATTAAGTCCAAGGCCCATATATACCGCCGCCACATCTTGAGCTTGAATTCCCAAAATGCCAGAAAGCACCAAGCCCCCCCCCTTGCGCACCAAGGGTATAATATCCTTAGCTAAATATTTAAGCGGTTCCGATAAAATATTGGCAAGCACTAAATCAAAGCTCTGCCCTTGCACTAATTCCACACTGCCTAAACGAATATCAAAGCCCTGCTTTTTATCGCCGTCATAAACTGGTATATTATTTAATACTCTATTTTCTTGCGCATTTTCAACGGACGGTATTTCAATATCAACCCCTACACCATACAGCCCACTTAAGGCACAACCAAGGCTTAAAATGCCTGAGCCAGTTCCAATATCTAAAAATTCCATGCCCTTATCAATGCGACCCCGTTGTAATAAGTCAGAAATTACCCCAAGGCAAAGGGCCGTTGTATTGTGATGTCCTGTGCCAAAGGCAGATTTTGGCTCAATAATAATGGGCGTGCGACCCCCCAAATCCGTACTATCCCTTAGCCAAGGCGGTAAAACAATAAACCGCTCCCCACAAGTAATGGGGGTAAAAAATTCCCGCCAAGCTGTAGTCCAATCTTCCTGCGCAATTTCATCAACGTCCACAATGGCTTGAGGTAGATTTTGCTTAATGCTTTCGGTGAGTTCATCAATAAAATCTTTACTCTCGGCATGAACAGTAAACAAAGTTTCACCCGTGGGTAGGCTTTCTTCCTCCCAGCCAAAGTTAATATGCATGGCTAAAAGGCCCCATAATAATTCGATATAGTCCTCAGACACCGTGATTTTTAAGCGCAATAATGTTTTCATGCCTCTCACCTATCGCCCTTAAGCCCATTATGTCAAGGCAAAGACCGCAAAAAACACTTGCGAATTAAGCCCAAAAAGGCCAATATGACCCTTCGCATTTAAGCATAAAGGCCACACAATGACCAAAACTCCCCAGAACTTAAACGACATACTAAACCAAATTGAACAAAAATTCAGCGTAAGCTTTGAAGCTTTGGATATTGATAGCACCCCAATCCACGTCCTATCCATTAGCAATATGCAGAAGCATTTGGATGGCTTAATTGCAAAAAAATCCATTCATGACCCCTTAAAAGACTTACCCCTTTGGTCTAAAATTTGGCCATCTTCCTTCGTGCTGGGCCGTTTTTTACGCAAACTTGAGCCAGAAAATAAAAGCCTACTTGAGCTTGGCGCAGGCTGTGGCATTACTAGCATAATTGCCAGCCGCTACGGATTTTCTAAGATACAAATAACGGATATTGTTGATGATGCCCTTCTTTTTGCCAAGGCCAATGTGCTAAAAAATGGCCTTGAAAATGTGGCCCATGTGCGCCGTGTGGATATAAAGGACAGCCGTACAAGCCTTAATGATAGCCGTTTTGACATCATAGCCGCCTCAGAAATTTTATACCTTGAGGAGCTACATCGCCCACTCATAAAATGTATTCAAAGGCATTTGGCTAAGGACGGCAAAGCCATTATCTGCACAGATATGGCCCGCCGCCGCCCACGTTTTTTCAAGCAAGCCGCTAAAGTGTTTAATGTTACCGAGCAGCTTATAGGTGTGCGTAGCAGTGGCGAAAATGGCGAAGAAGAACGCCGTGTATACGCCCTTAATATTTTGGAATTTAAATGATAACATTAAAATCATGCCCCAAGGCCCACAATCATGAGCTAGATAAAGCCCTCGCACCACAAGAAACGGTGGAAAAAGTCAGGGCCAAGCTTAATAATATTGATTTAGATATTTTATCAGAAACCAAGCGCATTGATGTGGGTAGGCTTGGAATACCCGTATATTTAAGTACTTGCGGAGAAAGTGCCCGCCAAATCATGCCCACACGCAAGCAAATGGGGAAGGGTGCCACGGCTATTCAGGCCGAAGCCTCAGCCCTCATGGAGCTAATGGAGCGTTTTTCCTTCTTTAGTTTTTGGGAAAATACGCCCAATTGCGTCATCGCCACATGGTCAGAAGCCAGGGCCCGCTTTGGGGATGCCCTCATACCCACCAGCCATATTTTGCAATCGGTTAATGACAACATATCCACTCAAGCCGCTGAAGAAATTATGAATTTGCTCCCATGGCAATTTTTCCCCTGCACGGATTTGGTGAATATGCGTGAAGTATGGGCACCACTTAACTGGTTTAAGAAATTGGGAGAATTTAACGGAACTTCCGCTGGAAATACGGAGGAAGAATCTCTATTACAAGGCCTATGCGAGCTTGTGGAACGCCACGTCTGCTGCCTCATTGATAGGGAGCAACTAATCTGCAAAACCATTGACCAAGAACACATTGACGACCCCGTACTCAAAGAACTTTTGCAGGCTTTTAAGCGTGAAGGCATTGACATTATAATAAAGGATTTTTCACTAAACATGCCAGTCCCCACTGTGGGGGCCGTGGCTTATGATAAAAAAACCCACCCGCAAAGCTCTGAGATTGTTTTCACCGCGGGCACAGCCAGCACAGCGGCTAAAGCCGCCATTCGTGCCGTTACGGAAGTGGCACAACTGGGTGGAGATTTTTGTACATCGGCTTGTTATGAGGCTTCGGGCTTATCTAAATTTGAAAACTTAAACGACATTGAATGGCTACAGCAAGGTGATATATGCAAACTCACAGACCTTCCAAGCCTTGCCGAAGATGATATTTTATTTGAATTACAAAGCCTTATACAAAGCTTAAATAATTTAGGTTTTGTGAGCTATGCCATATCCACCATGCATCCAAGTGTGGGTGTACATACACATTATAGTTTTGTGCCTGGTTTAGCGTTTAGAGAAAGGGATAAAAACCAAAGCCTTGGACTATTTGTAGGGCGCATCTTGGCTGAAGAGTGTGACACGGAGCAAGCAGAATTTGGCCTTAATTTACTGGAAAAACACTATAAAAATGCTCATTTTATACCATTTTTCCGTGGTATGCTTGCTTTGCGGCAGGATAATTATGCCGCCGCACACGATTTTTTTGCACAAGCTTGCCCTCTACAACCAGAAAATGATGCCCGTGGCCTTGCCGCATTTTATGCCGCATATAGTTTAACTCTTGCGGAAAAGTGGCAAGACGCCATACCTTTTTTAGATAAAGCCATTACATATTGCCCAGACATGAAGGAATATTGGAACTTGCGGGGGGTGGCTTATTTTAAGCAAAAAGATTATGCTAAGGCCGCCCAAGATTTTGAGGCTGTTTTGCGAATTGATAAAGGCTCATGCATGGACATCGCCAACCTTGGGCTTTGTCATAAATTTATGGGCAATATTGATGAGGCCCGCCATTATTTGAGCGAAGCCCTTGAACTTGACCCAAACCTTGAATTTGCACGTAAACATTTAGAAGAAATAAATTAAATATACGAGGAACATATGAGTAACGAACCAGATAAAATAATTTATTCAATGATTAGAGTGTCCAAAAAGCATGGACAAAAAGAAGTGTTAAAAG
>CAYJNE010000077.1:0-6876 GCA_964371345.1 uncultured Desulfovibrionaceae bacterium
TTGCCTGTGCATACTGGAACAGGCCATACAGATAGCCTTGCCACAAGGCTTGCTGAGCATTTTGAAAACGCATCATTTAAGCCCACACCTGCGCACAGGTTAGACAAGGATACGTCTGGCATAATTCTTGTGGCCCGTAGCTATGCAAGCTTGCGTCTTTTACAGGATGCCTTTGAACAGCGTAATATTATTAAGGAATACCTAGCTTGGGTGCATGGTACTTGGCCTCATGAAGGCGCAAAAATGCTTAACCACAACCTTATTAAAAGCTACGAAGGTTACGATGAAAAGGTGAGAGTTTTACCAGAAGACGAGGAGCAAGCAAGCCGCGAAGGCCGTGAGTCTGAAAGTATTGTTACATGTTTACGCTGTGAGCATGATTGTAGCCTCATGCATGTTCGCTTAATTACTGGGCGCACGCATCAAATAAGAGTGCAAATGGCAGCTGAGGGCTTTGCCGTGCTTGGCGATGGAAAATACGGTGATACTAACGAATTAAATTATAAATTACATCTACATGCCTTACGCATCACCCTGCCAAACAATGAAGATTTTGCAAACCTTGGCTTGCAAAACGCAAACTTTATGGTACTACCCCAATGGCAAGATTGGCGAAATGTCAAAGATATTCCCTTGACAGCTGGCGATGTAGGCGTATAAATGCGCAACAAAATAATTATTTAATAGGAATTACAATGCTAACTGAGCCGTCAACAAATATGCCACAAATTGTATTGGTGGGCCGCCCCAATGTGGGCAAATCCACCCTATTCAATAGGCTTATCCATAGTAATAGAGCTATCACGCACGACCGTCCAGGTGTTACCCGTGACCGCATGGAAGGCATAGTGCGCAAGCACGGCGAAATTTTATATGGCATTGTAGACACAGGCGGCATCACCCTTGATGCCCACGCCGAAGTCATCGAAGGGCCAGAGGGCATTCGTGGTTTTGAGGCTGATATTTTACGCCAAGCCGAAGATGCCATGCAAGACGCCGTGGCTGTGGCCTTTGTGGTGGACGGGCGAGACGGTCTTTTGCCGCTGGATGAACATTTAGCATCACACGTACGGCGCATGGGCAAGCCCACGCTACTTATTGTAAATAAAGTGGACGGGGCCGAGCGCGAAGACCATATGCTTGCAGAATTTCACGCCCTTGGCTTTCCGCTCATAGCAGTTTCTGCCGAGCATGGGCATAATTTGCGCCTACTCCAAGAAGAATTATTAAGCCTTATCCCCGATGATTGGGAGTCCACAGACAACCAAGACGCCAGCCTAAAATTAGCCATGCTTGGCCGCCCCAATGCAGGAAAATCCTCACTAATTAACGCCCTTAGCGGTAGCGATAGAATGATTGTATCTGACGTTGCTGGCACCACCCGTGATAGTGTTGACGTGCGCATAGAAGTGGACGGCGAAACATATGTTTTTGTGGATACAGCAGGTGTTAGGCGCAGGACAAAAATTACCGACACTGTGGAAAGATATTCCGTAAATTCTGCTATAAAATCAAGCACAAAAGCGCAAATTACCCTGCTCGTCATTGATGCAACTGAAGGGGTTAGCCTGCAAGATAAAAGGCTTATGGACTTATTGCATGAGCGCAAAACTCCGTTTATGGTCTTAGTAAATAAGGTTGACCTTGTACCCTCGGGAAGCCTTAAGCAACTACAAAAAAACATTAAGGAAATGCTGGCCTTCTGCTCGCATGTTCCTGTATTATATGTTTCAGCCTTAAAAAGCCGTGGCCTTGCCAAAATCTTACCCACAGCGCAAAAAATTCACGATGAATGTCAGGTGCGAATTCCCACAGGACAACTAAATAGAGCCATGGAAACAGTACTCACACGCCACCAACCACCAGTAATAAAACGTGTCCGTGCTAAGTTTTTTTACTTAACCCAAGCAGAAATTGCCCCGCCCACATTTGTATTTTTTGTTAATGATGCAGAGCGAGTTTCCGAAAGCTATACCCGCTATCTTGAGCGTTCTTTGCGTAAATATTTCAATATTGTTCATGCGCCTATGCGTGTGCATATGCGATCTTCGCACAAAAAGAAGAATAAAAAATAGCCTCGTCCCGTAAATATGGTCACAAAAATAAGCTTATTTTTACCAATTTCCACGCCCAATCAATTTGACAAAGCTTGTATTTTCGTGGCATATATCCCACTTGCCTTATTTTATGACTAAAATTTTTAATGCATAAATTTTCGGCATTGCGCAAACCAATGTATTTTTTATATTTTTTATTGCGCACTTGGGTATGTACTGGGTGATAATATATCAACCTTTGAGTGAGAACATTTTTAAACGGAGTTGAACTGATGAACAAAGTAAAATCTTTGTTGTTGGCAGGGTTAACAATCGCTTTATTAGCCTCTCCAGCATTTGCTGCTGACGTAATTAAACTTGGTGTACCTGGTGCACATTCTGGCGATTTAGCTTCCTATGGTCTACCCACTTGGAATGCAGCTGAAATACTTGCCGAAGAATACAACGCCAAGGGCGGCATCAACGGTAAGAAAATCGTTGTTATTGCTCAAGACGATCAATGTAAGCCTGAGCTTGCAACCAACGCTGCAACCAAGCTTGTTTCTGACGAAGTAGACATCATCGTGGGCCACATCTGTTCTGGTGCCACCAAGGCAGCTCTACCTATTTATACCAATGCTAAGCTCGTTGCAGTGTCCCCTTCTGCAACTACTCCTGGTCTTACCACTAGCAAAGAAAATCCTTACTTCTTCCGCACAATTTCTAACGATAACGTGCAAGCTCGTCTTTCTTCCAAATTTGCTATCGAAGGCCTAAAAGTTAAAAAAATCGCCATCATCCACGATAATGGCGAATATGGTAAAGGCTATGCCGAAACCAATAAAGAACTTATTGAAAAAGACGGCACCGCCAAAGTAGTTCTTTTTGAAGCTGTAAACCCTGACGCTGTGGACTACACCGCCACCGTGCGCAAAGTAAAAAGAGAAGGCGCTGAGATAATCATCTTCGGTGGCTATCACCCAACTGCTTCTAAGCTCGTACAGCAAATGGCTCGTTACAACTTAAAGATTCCTTTCGTTGGTCCTGACGGCGTAAAAGATGATACCTTCATCAAAATGGCTGGCAAAGACTCCGAAGGCGTATATGCATCCAGCTCAAGCGACACCAGTAAATTACCCATTTACCAAGAAGCTCGTGAAAAGCATTTGAAAAAATACAATGCCGAGCCTGGTGCCTTCTTCTACACAGCCTATGCTGCCGCACAAGCATTGCTTAACGCTGTTGAAGTATCAAAGAGCACCGACTCTGACAAAATCATGGAAGTACTACGCACTAAGCGTCTTGATACCCCAGCAGGTAACATCATGTTTAGCGAAATCGGCGACCCACTTGGTGTTGGCCTTTCCATGTACCAAGTAAAAGACGGTAAGTTTGTAGAAACTGAACACAAAATTACTGTTGACTAAGCTTATTCTGCGCGAGGCTCCTCACGGGGCCTCGCATTATTTTATCAAGCGTACATTTGTGTGAACAATACGGCGTCTTTTCTGGATAACACATGGATATACAATATTTTATTGAAATTTTCTTTGCTGGCCTCACCCGTGGGAGCATCTATGCCCTCATAGCTTTGGGTTACACCTTAGTATATGGCATTATTGAGCTTATCAACTTTGCCCACGGTGAAATATATATGATTGGAGCCTTTACTGCCTTTGTGGTGGCAAGTGCACTTGGGGTAATGGGATTTCCCGTTTTGGGCATTCTTATTATTGCGGCACTAGCAGCCATTATATGGTGTGCGGCCTACGGCTACACCATGGAAAAGGTAGCCTATAAGCCCTTGCGTGGTGCGCCAAGGCTTTCTCCACTTATTTCTGCCATTGGTATGTCCACCTTCTTACAAAACTATGTTATCCTTGCTCAAACTTCAGATTTCGTGGCTTTTCCTCGCTTATTCCCTGACTTTGAATTTCTGCACACAATTAACATCATGGGCTCAAGCGACTTTATTATATTGGTAACTTCCACCATAACCATGACTGCCCTAACGCTATTTATTAGCTATACAAAAATGGGTAAGGCCATGCGTGCCACTGCGCAAAATCGCAAAATGGCACTGCTTCTCGGCATTGACGCTGACAAAATTATTTCCCTTACCTTTATTATTGGTTCTTCCCTCGCCGCCATTGGTGGGGTGCTTATTGCATCACACATGGGCCAAGTTAACTTTGCCATTGGCTTTTTGGCGGGCATAAAAGCCTTTACTGCCGCAGTTCTTGGCGGCATTGGCTCAATACCAGGTGCAATGCTTGGCGGCATAGTGCTTGGCCTTTGCGAAAGTTACACCACGGGCTATTTCTCTGGTAACTATGAAGATATGATTGCCTTTGGCATTTTAATACTCATTCTCATCTTCCGCCCAGCTGGAATACTAGGCAAGATAAAAGTGCAAAAGGTGTAATATGAAAGTAACACTAAAAGCACTCATAGTTTCCGTTTGGTTTATGGTCTTAACCTTCCCACTCATGGGAATTAGGGTCAATACCATAGAAAAAGCCATTATTTGGCGTTTTGAACAAGTGGGCTTGCTTGGCATTGCCATATTTGTGCTAGCCATACTCTGGCATCACGCTTTTGAACGCAAAGCCAAAGGCGAACCAGTCATCCCCATTCCCAAGGGTATCAGTACAGCAGCGCAAAACTTCATAGATAACGCCATGTTCAAACGTGGCCTGCCCTTGGTGGTGCTTGTGGTGCTTTTGGTTATGCCCTTTACAAGCTCCATTTATCAAACAAATATTATGATTTCCGCCCTACTCTATGTTATGTTGGCCCTTGGCCTGAACATAGTTGTGGGTATTGCAGGGCAACTAGTGCTTGGCTATGTGGCCTTTTATGGCATTGGTGCATATACCTATGCATTACTTAATAAATACTTTGCCTTAGGCTTTTGGACATGCCTGCCCCTTGGCGGCATCATGGCCATTCTTTTTGGCTTTGCCCTTGGCTTTCCAGTCTTGCGTTTGCGTGGTGACTACTTAGCCATTGTAACGCTAGGCTTTGGTGAAATCATCCGCCTAAGCCTCCAAAATTGGAGCGACATCACAGGCGGGCCTCGTGGCATCCCCAATATTCCACCACCAGACTTATTTGGTGCAAAGCTAGACCTCTCAGGCACCAGTGTCTACATTTACTATTTAGTGCTTGTAGCTGTTATTATTACCATACTTGTTATTTCACGCATTAAAAATTCACGCCTTGGCCTTGCCTTGCAAGCCTTGCGAGAAGATGAAATTGCATCCGAAGCCATGGGCATTGATATTACAAAAGTAAAACTTACTGCCTTCGCACTGGCCTCCAGTTGGGCTGGTTTTGCAGGTGTAATATTTGCGGCAAAGACTTCATTTATCAACCCAGCAAGCTTTAGCTTTATGGAATCCGCCATGATTTTATCCATGGTAGTGCTAGGGGGCATGGGATCCATTTCTGGTGTGGTAATCGGAACGCTGGTTTTATCATTAGTGCCTGAATATTTGCGAGCATTTTCCGAATATCGCATGCTAATTTTCGGTGCAATCATGGTGCTTATGATGATTTTCAAACCCCAAGGGCTTGTAACTGGTGAACGCCGCCGCTACACCATACCCCAAAAGCAAAATGATAAAAAAGAGAGTGTAGCATGAAGCAGGTTCTTCAAGTAAATGCTCTTTCACGCAATTTTGGCGGCTTGCGAGCCCTCAATGATGTGGATTTAACCGTCAATGAAGGGGAAATTGTAGCCTTAATTGGCCCAAACGGTGCAGGAAAAACCACGTTCTTTAACTGCATTACAGGTATTTATGAACCCACAGAAGGTGAAGTCTACCTCAATACCCCTGACGGCAGTCAGCATCTCCTAAATGGTCAAAAGCCGCACCATATCACCACATTGGGAATGGCCAGAACTTTCCAAAATATACGATTGTTCCCAGAAATGAGTGTGCTTGAAAATGTTATGATAGGCCGCCATTGCAGAACCAAGGCGGGCCTACTCGGTGCCATTTTGCGTGACCCCAAAACTAGAAAAGAAGAAAACGAAACCATTGAATATAGTTACGAATTGCTGCGCAATCTACACTTAGAATCCCAAT
Organism: uncultured Desulfovibrionaceae bacterium; assembly: GCA_964371345.1. Lineage (GTDB taxonomy): Bacteria > Desulfobacterota > Desulfovibrionia > Desulfovibrionales > Desulfovibrionaceae > CAYJAD01. The sequence goes on from CAYJNE010000077.1 coordinate 6,131, forward strand.
ATGATGAAAAGGCCAAAAATCTTTCCTATGGGGCGCAACGCCGCCTTGAAATTGCACGAGCCATGGCCACCGATCCGCATTTGCTCTTGCTTGACGAGCCAGCCGCTGGCATGAACCCCAATGAAACTCAAGAATTAGAAAACCTAGTGCGTGAAATTCGTGATAAATATAAACTAGCTATCCTACTAATTGAGCATGATATGTCCATTGTAATGTCCATGTCAGACCGTATATATGTAATGGAATATGGCTCACGCATTGCCGAGGGTTCACCCGAAGAAGTGCGCTCTAACCCACGGGTTATTAAAGCTTATCTTGGCGAGGGCGACCATGCTTAAACTTAATAATGTTCAAACATTTTACGGTAATATTCAGGCCCTACGTGATGTAACTCTCACCATAAATGCTGGCGAAATTGTGACACTTATTGGGGCCAATGGTGCAGGAAAAAGCACGACACTTATGACCATTTGCGGCGTAAATCAATTGCGTAGCGGCGAAGTGCTTTTTGAAGATAAGCCCCTGCACACCCTAAGACCACACGAAATCGTGCGCCTTGGCATAAGCCAAGTGCCCGAAGGGCGACTAATTTTCCCAGACCTAACAGTGCAAGAAAATATTGATTTGGGTGCTTTCTTGCGTAACGATAAAAGCGAAATCAAACGCGACCAAGAATATGTGTTTAGCCTCTTTCCCATATTGGCGGAACGCCGCCGCCAAACTGGTGGCACGCTTTCTGGCGGCGA
>CAYJNE010000078.1:0-6837 GCA_964371345.1 uncultured Desulfovibrionaceae bacterium
GTCGGCTTTTTTATTGGTTAATTATCTAAACTTTAGCGGCGTACCCATTTTTCCACAGCTTCATACAATAAGGGTGGGCTTACGGGTTTGCTTAGGTGGTCATTCATGCCGTAATCCATGCAAGTTTCTTTGTCACCGCTCATGGCGTGGGCAGACATGGCCACAATTGGTAAATTGGCAAATTTTTTCATGGATCTTATTTTTGTAGTGGCGGTAAGTCCGTCCATTACGGGCATTTGTATATCCATTAACAACATATCATAATCTTTTTCTTGCACCATGCGCACGGCTTCTTTGCCGTTGGAGGCAACATCAATATTATAGCCTTTGTTTTTCAACAACTCTATAACGATGAGTTGATTGATATTATTGTCTTCAACCAGCAATATCTCCCCAAGGGACATTGAGGGTTTAGCTATTGAGTGTGCAGGGGCAGCTGTTTGTTGTGTTACTTGCGCAGCAGCATTATCTGACGGTATGGCAAAGTTTTGTTCATCACCACGTCCAAATACAGCCGTGAAGAAGAAAGTACTCCCTTTATTCTTCTGCGTTTTCACCCACATATCACCATGCATAAGCTTAACAATACGCTTGGCAATGGCAAGGCCAAGGCCCGCACCAGTATGATTACGGGTGATGGATGAATCCACTTGCGCAAAGGCAGAAAAAATATTGGAAGTTTGAGTCTTAGTCATGCCAATGCCGCTATCTTCCACGGAAAACACGTATTTTACTTCATAATCTTGTTCTTCTGTGCAACTGATACTAAGCGTAATATGGCCCTCGCTAGTAAACTTAATGGCATTGTCTAGCACATTAAAAACGACTTGCTTTAGGCGCGTTGCATCACCATAAAGGGTACGATGTGTAGTATCATCCGCAAAAACCTTAAATTCAAGATTTTTATTGGCAGTTTGTGGGCCGTACACAAGCTTGGCCTCGTTAATAATTTCATCTAGGGCAAATGGCGCTGATTCCACCTCAAAGGAACCATTGTCAATTTGTGAGAAGTCCAAAATGCTATTCACAAGGTGCAACAATTTATCTGCAGCATCAATGCCTTTGCCCACATAATCCTTTTGGTCTGGCTTTAAATCTGTAATATTAAGCACATGCAATAGCCCTAAAACGCAATTAAGCGGGGTGCGTATTTCATGGCTCATATTGCCCAAGAATTGGGTTTTGGCTTGCGCACTTTGTTCTGCAATATCTCTGGCAATGCGTAACTCTTGTTCTGCAGCACCAATTTCTGCAAGCTTGGCTTTCAAATCGCGCAAATCACGCACATACGAAACAACCACCTCTTGTTTTTGCACAAAAGCACGCTTGGAAATAACTTCCACAGGAATAGGGTTTCTATTAACGTCAAAGGTAACTAACTCCCCTATGGAATAGCCAGTTTCAAAGGCCACATCAATGGCTTTGCGGGCAATGGCAATGGTTGGGGAGCCGTCAGGCTGAACACGTGGGATAATCCTATACCTTGCATCCATGTAGCTTTTTTTATCTTCAAAGCCATACAACTTTACAATGGCCTCGTTGCATTCAATGAGTGAATAACTCTTATCCCAAACATTAATGCCCAGCGGCGTAATATCAAAAATTGTTTGAATGCGCTCCTCAGCACTTTGCATCTTGTTAATGAGGGCTTTTACATCACGCAAGTCCCGTATATACGCGGCCACAAGATCCTCATTCCAGATACTAAGCCGCACAAGCGTTACCTCTATAGGAATGAGCGTCTTATCCTTTTGATGATGCATGACAAAATCAGAACGGCTATACCCTTCCTTAAAAGCTTTTGATAATTGTTCATTTATAGCTTTTATGCTGCTTGTGCCGTCTTCTTGGTGTTTAGGGATAATTTTACGGAAATTTTTTACAACGCCATCGATGTCTTCAAAACCAAAAAGGCGAGCACCCTCTAAATTTGAATCCCGCAACTTAAAATTGTTGTCCCACAGGTGAACTGCTATGGGGGCTCCGTCAAGCATGGCTCTGGTGCTTTCTTGCATCTTGGCAAATTCCTGCACCGTGTTGCTAATTTTTGTAAAGTCTTGGGTAAATCCTAACACACATTCTTCACCTGCGTGCATAATCTTACAAAAACTCACCTCACAAGGTAGCAACTTACCATTGACATCTTGATGCAACCACTTGAATTTACAACAACCGTCATCGAAAGCTAATTTTATATATTCCTGCATAAGCTCTTTAGAGTTTCTGCCCAGTTGCATTTCAGGGCAAAGAGTATAGAACTTTTGCTTAAACTCATCCTTACTGGTAACGCCAAAAACATTTATGGTCTCGGCACTGCAATCAAGAAGCTCAAAATCCCTTGACCAAATGTGCATAATTAAAGGCAAGGCCTCAAGTACGTCTTGGTCAAGCTCTGACCCCGTAGCTTTATAAGGATTTTTGCTGGAAACTCTACCAAGTACATGCTCTAAATGACTTGAACCTTCAACCTGACGTGTAGGAACTTGGACATTTTTTGTGCCTTCCATGGTATTCAAAAAGTAGCACGCAATGTACACAGTTTTGGCTTTTTTTGTAATTACCACAGACATTTGCGCATAAATAGGCTTATCCGTGAGGGTTTTTAACATCCAAGGATATTCATGAATTTCGCCTTCTAGGGCTTCTTTAATAATTTTACGCAAAGTTTCGGTGGAATGCAGACCATCTGGTTGATATTCGGGCATAACATCTACGGCTCGCAAAGTACCAATGCCCACAAGATTTGAAAAATCAACCTTATCAAGCTCTATATATGATGAAAAAGCGGCATTAAAATAAAGACTTTCAAGCTCACTATTAAAATAGATCACAGGAATGGGCATAGCATCAATCATATTAGGGGCAACAGTTGGAGGTAAACCCCTCAATAAACAATAGTTATGAGCCATAAAACACCTCATAAAGTATCTCAAAGTTATGAAAAAAACCCTACGAATTGCGTATATGGTTTAACTGTTTATGTCAATGCCTATATGCATAATTTTCCTGCACCGCACGCATGATTCCGCCCTTGGATGTACATTACGCACTAACTAAATTTTTTAGATGACTACAACACAAAAAAAATAGCTATTCTAAACGTATAAAATCAAACACAAACAAGCAGCACAACCGCTATAATACTATTGATTATGCCCATTAATGCATATTGCTACACTTGTAATTTTTTGCTACTGAGTACGGAGCATTTTCGCAAAAAGGAGTTTTATATGAAAAAATGTGTTTTCCATCTAGCTGCCTTACTTTGTCTTTTTGTTATGACTGCGGCCCCCGTACATGCCGCTGAAGTTGTGCTCTACTCATCTAATCAGCCAGAGTTATTATATGTTATTGCGCAAGATTTTAAAAATAAAACTGGTATTGACCTCTCTGTCGTACGCATGGGCACTGGCGAGGCCATGAAGCGCATCGATGCAGAAAAAGAAAATCCCCTTGGGGATGTATTTTGGAGCGGTGACGTTTCAGTGTTAGACAATGCCAAGGCAAACTTCATGCCTTATGTGTCTCCTGAGGCAAAAACACTACCCCCCAACTACAAAGAAAAAGATAATAAATGGACTGCCGCCAATACTCATTTAATGATTATTATGGCCAATACATCCCTTGTGCCTGAAGCAGAATTGCCAAAATCTTGGGCAGATTTGCTAGACCCTAAGTGGAAAGATAAAATAGTCATGGCAAATCCTCAAAAATCTGGCTCTGCCTATGCTCAGCTTTATGGCTTGAATAAAATTCTTGGCTGGGACGGCGTAAAAAAGCTTGTGGAGAATGTTAAGGTTTTGGATAGCTCAAGCTTGATTTACAAAGGCACAGCCGCTGGTGAATACCCCTTGGGCATTACTATGGAATACGCAGCACATCGCTACGTTGCTGGCGGTGAGAAAGATGTAAAAGTCATCTATCCTAGCGATGGCGTTATTGCTGCCCCTGAAGGTGCTGCCATTATTGCCAACTGCAAAAACCCCGAAGAAGCCAAAAAGCTTGTGGATTATTTACTTTCTCAAGCTGTGGTTAATCAAATATTTACCGAATACTATCGCCGCCCAGCTCGCCCAGATACTGTAAAAGTTGAAGGTATGCCTGCTACGTCTAGCTTAAACATTATGAAGGGCTTTGACCCAGCAGAGGCTAACGCCATGCAAAAAGAGCTCTTGGGTAAGTGGAAAAAATTAATTCTTGCAAAATAATTTTGTTCAATAAAACAATTTACGCACTAAGGTCTTGATTTTTATTCTAAGAATCAAGACCTTAGTGTTATATTTAAATAAGGAAAATCATGCGTATCGAGCTACAAAACATTGTAAAAGCTTATGGAAAGACCACTGTTGTTAAGCATGTACACCTCACCATTGAAGACGGTGAATTTTTTACCCTACTTGGCCCTTCCGGATGTGGAAAAACCACTCTATTACGCATGGTTGCAGGATTTCATAGCCCAGATAGTGGCGACATACGCTTTGATGACCGCTCCATACTCTCCATACCCGCGCACAAGCGCAATACGGGCATGGTTTTTCAAAATTACGCACTCTTTCCGCACTTAACCATTTTTGAAAATGTTGCCTATGGCCTAAGGGCACGCAATTTAGCCCAAAGTGAAATAAAAGACCGTGTGCATGACTTACTTGAAGCTGTGCAACTGCAAGACTTTGCCCAACGTTTTCCCCGTCAGCTTTCTGGCGGACAGCAGCAACGTGTGGCCTTAGCTCGTGCTTTGGTTATCCGCCCGCATGTACTACTTATGGATGAGCCCCTATCAAACCTTGATGCCAAGTTGCGCATTTCCATGCGTGAAGAAATACGTCAAATGCAAAAAGAACTTGGCATTACTACCATTTATGTCACGCACGACCAAGAAGAAGCCATGGCTGTTTCTGACCGCATAGCCATTTTACATGACGGTATTTTACAACAGGTTGACACACCTAGAGAAATTTATTTTAAGCCCAAAAACCGCTTTGTGTCACAATTTATGGGGGCGTGTAACTTTTTTGAAGCAGTGCGCAAATCTCAAAACGGTGAGCTATGCCACGTGCAATGCCAAGGGCAAGATTTTTCCATTGCCGCACAACCCGCCGAAGAAAATATCACCTTCATGCTTAGGCCCGATTGGATACACATAGGCGAAGCGCAAGAAGGCGAAAATAGCTTTAAGGGCATCATCAAAGAAATTTCATTTCTTGGAACAATCACAGTTTATTATATTGAAGCCTTGGGACAAACACTACGTGTAGACGTTCCCGCGCGCGATTTTCATGTAAATGCTAAGGTTGGCGATAGCGTCCCCCTCTCTTTTGCGCATAGTGCACCCGTGGTGGTGCAAGCATGATGACACTTCCCTCTTTTTTGCGCCCTCGTCAAGCTTGGTCTGTGTGGAATTTAATCTTCCTCATGGCGTTAACTGTACTATTTTTTCTAATTATTTACCCCATGTTTGGCATTTTTAAGGCAAGCTTCATTGATGCCGAAAGCGGTATTTTCACTTGGGGCAACTATGAGCTTGCCTTTACTGCGCCCTTTTATCTGCGCTGCCTTTGGAATAGCCTGTTTATCAGCGGCCTTGCTACTTTTTTTAGCATTATCATAGGCGTGCCCTTTGCTTTTTTCACCACACGCTACCGCTTACCCCATGCCGCCACCCTACGCACATTGGCAACCCTTCCGCTTATTCTTCCCACATTCATAGGTGCTGAAGCTTGGCTTTTGCTACTTGGGCGTAGCGGCATTATTACTCTGGCTTTTAAGGCCATGGGTATTACAATTCCCACAATCTATGGCTGGCAAGGTGTAGTTCTAGTTTTTACCTTACAATTTTTCCCCTTCGTATCACTCATGGTTGCGGCAGCCATTAACTCTGTTGACCGCTCCCTTGAAGAATCAGCACGCAACCTTGGCGCAACCCCATGGCGAGTTTTTCGCACCGTAACCTTGCCCGTGGTCACGCCCGCCATTGCCGCTGGCGGTTTGATTGTCTTTTGTATGTCCATTGAAAACTTTGGTGTTCCCACAATTATTGGTAATGATACAAAGGTACTAGCAGAGCAAGCCTATAGCGAATTTATTAGCGAAATGGGCTCAAACCCCTCCATGGCTGGCACATTGAGCATGATTTTAATTATAGTGACCTTGGCCTTCACCATATTACAAAAAATGTGGGTGGAGAGAAAAAACTACGCCATGTCATCCCTACGCCCACCAGAAATATTGCCCCTAAGCCCTTGGAAAGAACGCTTTGCATGGCTTTACTGCGCCTTTATTGTTTTTATTTCCTTGGCACCATTTGTGGTTATTTTAGTGGCAGCCGTTACAAAAACTGACGGGCCAGTCATGTATTATGGGCAATTTAGCCTTGATAACCTCAGCATCGCACTGCAAGTTGCACCAAGGCCCATTTTAAATTCATTTTTCCTAGCCACAACTGCCACCATTATCGGTATGGTCTTTGGACTAGCCGTTAGCTATCTCGTGGTGCGCAAAGGCGGAAAAAGCGGCTTTGTGCTTGACCTTGCCATGATGTTACCGCTTATTATTGCTGGTTCCGTCTTGGGTATTGCCCTTGCCGCAACCTATAACACGGGGCCAGTGGTACTCACAGGTACATGGATGATTTTAGTCCTTGCCTACTTTATTCGCAAAACCCCATTCTCCGTAAAAACAACATCGTCACTGTTACACCAAATAGATGCATCCGTGGAAGAAGCATCCATAAACCTTGGTGTGCCGCCACTGCTCTCGTTTATTAAAGTTGTTGTGCCTGTAATGCTCCCAGGTGTTATCGCTGGAGCCATTATCATGTGGGTAACAACCCTAGCTGAA
>CAYJNE010000079.1:0-6802 GCA_964371345.1 uncultured Desulfovibrionaceae bacterium
TAATATCTTGGGGCGAGCGCAGCATACATGGCATTTATCCCAAGGGTAGCACTGGCGGGCTTGAGCACAAAGACCTCGGTATTCAAACTGTTGAAGACTCAGAAGGTCGGCATTATGAGGCCATTGTCAATCGTTACCACTGGAGTCTTGGCCTTGCTTTACGTGATTGGCGTTCTTGTGTGCGTATTGCGAATATTCCTGTGGCTTCGCTTGGTAAGCGTAAGGGACAAAGCGGTTTTGTAGACTTACAACAGCTCTTTATCACTGCAAAAAACAAAATGCCCGAAGTCATGCGCCAAAAGGCTGTTTGGTATGGCAATGAAGAATTGATGGCCGCAGTAGAACTACAATCCACCGACGCTGGAAACATCCACCTTGTTTATGGCGAAGCATTTAAATCTGACGGCATGCCGCTTATTTTTGGTCGCCCATTGCGCCAATGTGATGCCATTATGTCTACAGAAACCAATATCTAGGGGGAATATATGATTATTGATAGTAATTTAATTTTGTTTGAAGGTTCTGTGAGCACCAAGACTGGTGACCCCATAGCCCTTAATTCCTTACAAATTCCAGGTAAGGCAGAACCAATACTCATTAATTGCAAATTCACAGAAAACCTTGCTGGTGCAACTTCTGTTACCCTTAGCTTGCAGCAAGCTGACAGTAAAGACGGCACATTTAGTGATGTGAGCGGTGCATCTCTAAATGTAGCTGCGGCAGATTTTATTGTGGGCAAGCGTACAGCTTGGCGTTTTATACCACGCTCAGTAACAAACCCTTGGCTACGCCTAAAGGTCACAGTAACGGGCACGCCAACTGCGGGTAAGCTTTTTTGTGCTCTTAGCGGATTTGAGGACGAGCCATATGAAGCTGGTCAGTACATAAATAAAGGCATAGTTGTTGGCTAAATAGCCATAGTTTGAGCAACCCTCGGAGCCAACACTCCGAGGGTAAAGGAGCTATGAGCATGAATTCAAAGTTAAATATTTGGAATATGGCACTTGGTTTCATTGGTACACGCACCATTTCAACAGAAGATGAAAGAACGCTTGAAGCCATTCAATGTGGGCTTTATTGGGATAATGCAAGACGTTCTGCCTTGCGTGATTATCCATGGAACTTTGCAAGAAGACGCGCTTCGCTTGCTGAAATAAGCTTACCATCCGGCTATGAGCATGAATTTACACATGCCTATGCCCTACCCAATGATTTATTGCATGCCTTAAAAATTTATCCAAACTGGCATGATTATAATGCATTAGGCGCAAATGAACGAGCACGCTTTATGATTGTGCATGATGCAAACAACAAGCAGGGCATCTTATTATGCAATACTGCCAAATGCCTTTTAGCATACACAGCAGATATTGAAGATTGCAATATGTTTGACGATTTATTTACACATATGCTTGCGCGCAAACTTGCTGCCTTAATTGCCGTGCCACTCTTAAAAAATAATCCTGCCAAGGTGCAAGAACTCGAACAACTATATCGCGCCGCCATTCCCAATGCCATGCAAGCTGATGCCAACGAGGGCAAGGAACAGGCAAGCATGGATAGTTGGATTTTAGCAAGAGGTGAAAGCTATGCTTACAAATAATATTTCCAAGGCCATCTTCATGGGCAATGGCATTGCCACTGAATTTCCTTTTAAGTTCAAAGTATGGGATGCATCACAGCTTATTGTGACGGTAGTTGACCCTGACGAGATTGAAAGACCTGCTGTGGGTTGGTCGGTTGCTCTTTCTGAAAGTGGCGGCACAATTACCTATTTGCATGAGGGCGCGCCACTACCAACTGATTATAAACTTGTGATTTTGCGCAATATGCCTTTTACCCAAGGTGTTGACCTCATAACAGGCACACGCTTTGACCCACAAGTGATTGAAGATGCTCTTGATAGGGCCACCGCTGAACGCCAGCAATTACAAGAAGCTGCTGAACGTAGCCTTAAGATTAGCCCCACGGCTGAATTTAGTGCCGATGAACTTCTTGCACAAATTTTTACTGCTCAAGTTGAAAGTGCCAATAGTGCCCATATGGCAAGCGAAAGTGCATTAAGCGCGCAAGAAAATTCAGAGCAAAGCTCACTCAATGCCCAAAGTGCCGCTGAAAGTGCAACACAGGCCCAACAATCAGCTAGTGAAGCGGCACAAGATGTAAGTGAGGCTGTTGCCTTGGTGGAAGCTGAGGGGACGAAGCAAATTACCCTTATACAACAAGAAGGCGAAGAACAACGTGCAAATATTACCCAAACAATAAACCCCGACCCAGGGCAAGCCAATGCTGACAAAGTGCCGAGTGAAGTTGCAGTTAGTCAAGCGTTGGCAGAGTTTGATGTTCCGAGTGTAGGGTATAGAGTGATTTATGGTAGAGGGAGGAAAGCTACTTATGCCCCTAATAATATAAATGCCATTGAAGATAATGCTCTTGGTTCAAGTGGCACGGTTTCCCCGAATTCCCAATATACTCTAGCCAATCCTTTTGGCAATACTACTCAAGTAGTATGTAAGGCAGAAATTTTAATAAACAACGTATGGTGTACCTCTGGATGGTATAACGACAATGCGGGTTCTCGATATGGCGTGACCGCGGCGTCTAAGGATAACCACGGCATTATTGTATCTGTACTTCAGACAGGAGCACACATAGCACGAACAATCAGTGGTTCGTCAAGTTCAACTCTTAGTCCGAATACACTCGCTAGTGCTATGTGTCGTGTCCACGTTTGGAAAATAGGAGATTAATTATGCCCCAAGAAAAAATATTGAATATGTTTGGCAAAGTTGGAACTAATGAATTTCAAAAAGGTTGGGACATTGCACAGCCAGAAGGATATATTCCAATGGTCGAAGATAAACCGATAACTGAAGGAAATTGGATTGCTAAAGAAAATGGGACATGGGGGCTAGACACAATTTCCATTCGCATAGCCGAAATTGACGCAGAACTTGCCACACTTGACGCAAAAAGCATACGCCCAAGCCGAAATTTAGCTGTGGGTATTGATGAAGAAAGCACGGTAGATGGTGTATTGGTAAATGATAGTGACGCCATTGCCACCATTCGCACAAGAGTTGAAGTGCTAAGAATTGAGCGAGCAAGCCTTGTGCCGCCTGTAATTCCTACAGTTTTAAATTTATAACTTTACCTTTATTTAACAAGTAAATTAACGAGGTGGAACAAATGCCATGTACAGTTGATGAACAATTGAAGGAAATAAGTGAAAACCTCAAAACTCATGACAAACGCTTAGACGAATTGGAAAAGAAAAAAAGCGTTGATGATGAAAAGTTTAAGACGCTTGAGCGGGACGTGAAGGAAGTAAAAAAAGAAGTTGAAGACATTAAAAGCCTTGCCAACAAAATCAATACCAGCGTTCAAGAAAATAGGGTTAAAATACTTGTGCTTGCACCGTTGGTAACGGTTTTTATTGGTGGCATTGTTTCTTTAATCATTCATTTAATCACAAAAGGATAATTAATATGCCATATGTTCTTGGAAACAGAAGCAAGCGTAATTTAGAAAATGTACATCCGCAGTTAATAGAAGTGGTAAAACTTGCCATTAACAAAACTAAGCAGGATTTTACCGTGGTGGAAGGCTTGCGCAGTCTTGAAAAGCAACAGGAATATGTTGCCAAGGGCGCGAGCAAAACCATGAATAGCAAGCATTTAGCCCAAAAAGACGGCTATAGCCATGCGGTGGATTTATACCCTTATTATGATGGTAGCGTGCAAGTTCATGCGCCGTGGCAAAAATGGAAGGACATCTCCGAAGCTATGAAGGAGTCAGCGCATGAGCTTGATGTGCAAATAATTTGGGGCGGCGATTGGAAGTCTTTTGTGGATGCTCCTCACTATCAAATTGAGGTGTAATATGAGTAGCACCAAGGACCTTGTCCAAGATTTATTGGATTTTGTGCCAGTGGTTGGACCGCTCTTAAATAAGGGTATTGATTTATTAACCGAAGATGAAAAGCAAAAGGTGCAAGAATTTAATGCTAAACTTAGTGCTTTGCAGGCTCAAAACCTTGCCCAAGCAAAAATAAACGCCAACGAAGCCTTGCATAAAAGCGTTTATGTTGCAGGTTGGCGACCATTTATAGGCTGGGTTTGTGGTGCGTCCTTGGTTTTTAGTGAGATTATTGTGCCATATATTTTCCCATTTTTTATTGAATATGTACCAACCTTGGCAAGTGTTAACCCTGTAAATGAAAACTTTTGGGAACTCATAGTGGGCATGCTTGGCATTGCTGGACTACGCTCATATGAAAAGAAAATAGGCAAAGCATAAAGGGGGTTATATGCGCATAGCTCTTACCAACTTCACAGGTGGCGAAATTGCACCGACCTTATCGGCTCGTTATGATCTTTCGCGTTATAAAAATTCTGTGCAATGCATGCAAAATTTCTTACCCAATGTGCATGGCATAGCAGAACGCAGACCAGGCACAAAATTTCTTGCAGACCTTGGCACTGGTGTTGAAAACGATGCCCTGCTCATCCCCTTTTCCTTCAATGTGGAAAAAGAGCAAAATTATATTTTAATCTTAAGCCATAAACTTTTACGCATAGCAAATCATGATGGCTTAATTGAAAATATTTCAATTACAACTCCGTGGGAAGAAAGGCATTTAAGCACCATTTCCTTTGCTCAAGTTGGGGATATTGTCTATATGGCGCATAAGGATTATCCCTTACAAAAAATTACTCGTTCCGGTTTTGCACCAGATTATATTTGGGAAATTAAAGAGGTTGCGCTAAATACATCCATACCAGCACCAGCAAAACCCACTGTGAGCTTTAGCAGTGGTAGTGGCTACATTTTACGTTATAAGGTGGTAGCAGTTGACGCCAATGGCAAGCAGTCCCTTGCCTCTGAGGCGGGCGAGGTAAACGGCAAACATCCTTCCGATTGGGTTGTAGGTAATTATGCAAGGGTAAGCTGGACCGCTGTGGAAGGGGCAATAGAATATAATATTTATCGTGAAGAGGCAGGTTACTTTGGCTTCATAGGCATTAGTGAAGGGCTAAGCTTTACAGATAATAATTATGAGGCCGACATTGCAGATACGCCAAAGGAAGATTGGAACCCATTTGAAGATGGTAACAATCCAGGTGTTGTTTCCTTTCATCAACAGCGCATGGTGCTTGCTGCAACGCCCAAAAGCCCCCAAGCTTTTTATATGTCAAGAGTATCGGATTTTGAAAATTTTCGTAAATCTCGCCCGTTACAAGATGATGACCCAGTGGAATATTTAATTGCATCAGGCAATATTGATGCAATCACTTGGGCAGCAAGTTTTGGCGATTTACTCCTTGGCACAAGCAGTAGTGAATATAAGGCAAGTGGAGATGGTGGGGTTATTACTGCCAGCAATGCAAATATCACAGCCCAAAGCTATTGGGGCAGCTCCAATTTATTTCCTATCATTATAGGCAACTCCATCATGCACGTACAAAGGCATGGAGCAAGGGTGCGTGATTTATTCTATAGCCTTGAAAAAGACGGCTATGCAGGCAATGACCTATCCATAATGGCTCCACACCTTTTTGACGGGCATAGCCTTCGCCAATGGGCTTACCAACAAACGCCATTTTCAAGCATTTGGGTTGTGCGTGATGATGGCGTTTTACTAGCCCTTACCTACATGAAGGAGCATGATATTTGGGGTTGGAGTAGACATTTAACCGCAGGCAAGGTGCGCTCGGTTGCTATGGTAAGCGGCGAAAATGCTGATGACATATTCATGGTAGTGCAAAGAAATATCCAAGGCATCAAACATTTTTACCTAGAAAAACTTGCCCCACGCTGGCAAGAAAGTAATGGCATTGAACAAGCATTTTTTATGGATGCAGGCAAAAGCATCTTATCAAACACTCCAAGCGATACCATAACTAATCTTGAACATTTAGAAAAATGCTTTGTATCCGCACTTGCCGATGGTAGCCCCATTGAAAATCTTCAAGTTGAAAATGGCAGTATTACCCTGCCCTATGCGGCAAGGCTTGTGCATGTGGGCTTACCCTATACATCCATAATTTCACCACAACCCATGGAAGGCGACCTACAAAACGGCTCAACCCTTGGGCAACACAGAGCATATGGTCAATGCAGCATTCGTGTAAATGCCACTGTGGGCGGTAAATATGGTGCTGACATGGATAATCTTTTTGATTTTCCTTATGTTCCAGCCATTTGGGGCGAGGCAGTTCAACCCTTTAGCGGCCATATTGATTTCATCCCAGGAGGCGGCCAGAGCACAGATACATCCATTTGGATTGTCCAAGATAGGGTACTACCCTTTAGCATCTCGGCGTTGATTATGAATATGGATTTACAAGGAGGATAAAATGTTTATAAAAGCCTGCACCGCTTTGGAAATTATCCATCATCCCCATTTCAACACTTTAAGAGAAGAATATATTGAAGAATGCGCCAATACAAAACTACCAAGACCACAAGAAAAAGAAGCTCTTTATGAGGCACTTGATGCAAGCAATACTTTATATGGCTTTGCAGCCTTTGAAGGGAGCAACCTATTAGGATTTGCCTTTGTACTTGCGCCTACATTACCCCATTATGGACGCATTATTGCGGTGGTAGATAGTATTTTTGTGGCAAAAAAACATAGAAAATCCGGTGCAGGACTTGAATTAATTAAAAAAGCAGAACAATGTGCTAAGAATGTGGGCTCCCCCGCTCTCATCATAAGCGCACCCTTAAATGGTGCCTTGGATCAACTTTTACCAAGGCTAAATTATACTGCCACCAATAGAGCATATACCAAGGAATT
>CAYJNE010000080.1:0-6682 GCA_964371345.1 uncultured Desulfovibrionaceae bacterium
GCTTGTTGAGTGAAATTATAGAATATAAATGATAGAAAATTTACCTAAGCATATTGCCATTATTATGGATGGTAATGGTCGTTGGGCGCAGGCCAGAGGGCTTATGCGTACCGATGGGCATAGGGCGGGAGCCGATGCCGTGCGCAAGATTGTGACTGAATGTCGCAAGCTTGGCATTGAGCATTTAACCCTGTATACTTTTTCGCATGAGAATTGGCAAAGGCCCAAGGATGAAGTAAGTACACTTTTTTCTCTCTTGGTGGAATTTTTGGGAAAAGAAGTTCCGCTTATGGTTGAAAAGGGTATTAGTCTTAATATTTTAGGTGATGTGGAAGCCTTGCCCCTTGCGGCTCGCAAGGCCCTTCTACATGGCATAAAGCGCACTGCCGAAGCTCCAGATAGGCCCATTCAAATGCAGTTAAACTTGGCCCTAAATTATGGTGGGCGGGCTGAGATTTTGCGGGCTGTACAAATGCTTGTGGCAGATAATGTGGCAGCGCAAGATGTAAATGAAGAAATATTTCGTAACTATTTGTACACTAAAGATATTCCAGACCCTGATTTGGTTATTCGCACCAGCGGAGAAGTCCGCATAAGCAATTATTTACTGTTTCAATGCGCCTATAGTGAATTTTATTTTTGTGACACTTTGTGGCCTGATTTTGGGCCTGAGCATTTGCACTTGGCATTGCAAAATTATGCTACACGTAATCGCCGTTTTGGTAAAACACAGGAGCAACTTTCGTGACAAAAGCTTTCCACGATTGCGGTAAACGCTTTCTAACTAGCCTTGTATTCATAGCTATTGTGGGCTCTGGTTTATGGTTTCGAGGGTGGGTTTTACTCCTAGTTGTGCTTGCAGTTTGTGCTGTGGCTTTGTGGGAATTTTATTCGCTCTTCTGGGGTAAATCTGGGCGTATTCGTACCCGTATTTGTGGAATTTTACTCGGTTGGGGTATGCTGTGCCTAACTTGGATGGACCGCACCCACGATGCCCTTGTATTTTTAGGTGCAGGCTTTATTTTAACGGCTTTAAGCTTTTTATTTCGTATAGATGTAATTGATGAAGAAGATGACTTCGCACCAGGCAGCATCTTCATAGTGGGGCTTGCCTATGTGCCGCTCTTGCTTTTGCCTACCGTGTATCTGACTTCCGAAAAGCTTTTATTTGTTTTAAGTGCGGTGGCGGCATCAGACGTTAGTGCTTATTTTATTGGTGTACGCTATGGTCGGCATAAGCTTTGGCCAAAAGTAAGCCCCAACAAGAGCTCTGAAGGGGCCCTCGGTTCACTGGTAGGCTGCATACTAACTTGTGTTATTCTAGGGACTTGGCTAGGTGTTGCTTCTTGGTGGGCCTTTGCCATGCTTGCCGTATTATTAAATGCTTTTGCTCAACTTGGTGATTTATTTGAATCTGCCCTCAAGCGTACTGTTAATGTTAAAGATTCTAGCAATCTACTCCCAGGACATGGGGGTTGTCTTGATAGGCTTGATAGTGTGCTCTTTACCGTACCTGTGTTTGCCGTTGTGGACCAATGGTATAAATTCTTTTAATACTTGGTATTTTTATGATTTGTCCTTGGCCTGCTCAATCAGGAAATATTAGCTATATTTCCCCCCCTCCGTCTGAAGAGTGGATGAATTCCACCCGTAAAGTAGTTGTGCTTGGTAGTACTGGCTCCATTGGCAGTAATGCTTTGCGTATTATGGATCTTTACCCTGGGCATTTTGAGGTGGTAGCCCTTGCAGGGGCACGCAATGTGGCTCTACTTGCAGAGCAAGCCAAGCGTTTTAAACCTCGTTATCTCGCAGTGTACGACCTTGCCTCCCACGATGTTTTGCGAAAATTATTACCCAAACAAGATAGACCGAAAATTCTTTACGGTGCAGAGGGTTATGCCAAGCTTGCATCCCTTGAAGAAGCAAATACTGTGCTCTCAGCCCAAGTGGGTTCTGCGGGTTTGCGAGGAACCATTGCCGCAGCTCTTGCTGGAAAGGTAATTTGCCTTGCTAACAAAGAATCCTTGGTACTTGCGGGGGATTTAATCCGCAATATTTGTAAATATAGCGGTGCTAGTATTTTACCTGTTGATTCTGAACACAATGCCATTTTTCAGCTTCTTGCAGGGCGAGATGAACGCCACGCCAAACGCATTACCTTAACGGCATCGGGCGGGCCTTTTCTTGGTTATGATGTTAAAAAATTACAAACTGTTACCAATAAGGAAGCTTTGGCGCATCCCAACTGGCATATGGGGGCTAAAATCACCATTGATTCCGCAACCCTTATGAATAAAGGGCTTGAGCTTATTGAGGCCATGCATCTTTATGGGGTGGGCCCCACACGTTTGCAGGTGGTGGTGCATCCGCAATCTATCATTCATTCTCTCGTAGAATTTATGGATAATTCTTTCACAGCGCATCTTGGCTGTGCTGATATGCGTATGCCCATAGGACACTGTCTTTTGTGGCCGCAAGTGTTTGACACTGGAGTTAAAGAACTTGATCTTGTTTCCCTAGGAAGCTTGACCTTTTTAGAACCGGATATACATTCTTTTAAGTGTTTAGCCTTAGCCATGCGTGCCATGCGTGAGCGAGGCGGGCAATGTATTGTATTAAATTCCGCCAATGAAGCGGCGGTTGAATTATTTTTGGATGGGCGTATTTCCTTTGTGGATATTGCGACCTTGGTGGAAGTGGTAATGAATAGCTATAAATCAAGCATTGGTAATAAACCATTTAGCTTGTCAAAGTTTATAACACAATCCGATATTCATGCCGAAGCAACAATAGCCTTTAATGCTATTTTAGAACTTGATGTTAACACTCGCAGCAAGGTATATGCCTTGGCTGGCGTACAGGAAAATTTGTGATTATTAGTATTATATCTGTCCTTCTTGTCCTTGGCGGACTTATTTTCTTCCATGAACTTGGTCACTATTTAATGGCTCGTGCCTTTGGCATGGGTGTAACCACGTTTTCATTGGGCTTTGGCCCAAAACTTTGGTCTCGTACCATAGGTAAAACGGAATATTGCCTCTCCGCCGTTCCCCTTGGCGGTTATTGCGCCCTTGTGGGGGGTGAAGATGGAGAAAGCGAAATCCCCGAAGGCTTTACCGAAGATGAATATTTTTCACTTCGCCCAGCTTGGCAACGTATTTTGGTGGTGCTAGCAGGGCCAGTTGCGAATATCTTACTGGCTTGGGCTTTGTGCATTGCTCTTGCTTATGGCTATGGGCAAGCACAGCTTTTGCCTTCCATTGGGGCCATACAAGAAAATAGTCCTGCTGCTACTGCTGGTATTATGGTGGGTGATGTGGTGGTAAGTGTGGATGATAAGCCCATAGAAGACTGGGTTTCCATGGCAAAAGCCATTAATGACAGTCAGGGCAATCCCATGCAAATGAGTGTTGAGCGAGCAGGGCAGATGAAAAATATAACCCTAACCGCAAAGTCCACTACGCAAAAAAATATTTTTGGTGAAGATAAAAAAGCTTGGGTCATCGGCATTAGAGCCGCTGGTGAGACTGCGCATAAAGATATAGGATTTTTTGAAGCCTTAAGTGTAGGTGCCGAGCGTACGTGGGATATGCTTGTAATTACATGGACTGGCTTTGTGAAATTATTCCAGCGTGTTGTACCTATGGATCAAGTGGGCGGGCCCATTATGATTGCCCAATTGGTAGGCCAGCAAGCCACAGAAGGGCTTGATAATGTATTAGCCATTGCGGCTTTAATTAGTATTAACCTAGGTATTTTAAACCTCTTGCCCATTCCTGTGCTTGACGGTGGGCATATTGTATTCTTTTTATTAGAAATAATTTTCCGCCGTCCAGTACCCAACAAAGTGCGTGTTGTGAGCAGTCAGGTGGGTTTCTTCCTTCTAATTGGGCTTATGGTGCTAGCCACATTCAACGATATTATGCGTATTTTTGAGGGCTGGTAGTGCTAACTTGTGTGCTAAATGCTGCTGAGGGGCAGCTTAATATTGTGCTAGGTAATTCCGAGGGTATTATTTGCGCACAAAATTGGACTACCTCAGCCAAGAGCCAACTAAAGGGCGCAGAAATATTAACGCCTGCCCTTAATTTTGTACTTTCACTTGGCAAATATAAACCACATGATGTGGAGCGTTTTGCCTGTGTTTATGGGCCTGGTAGCTTTACGGGTATACGCTTGGTGCTTGGCACTGTGTCTGCCATAAGGCGTATAACCCGTGCCCAAAATGCCAGCATCGATTTTTTGCAAGCTATAGCCTTAGATGCGCAGAATTTTGCTCAAAATATATGCGAATGTCGCTCAGAAGAAGGGCAAATTTGGGTCTTAACCCATGCTCGCCGTGATATTGTGCATTGTCAGTCTTTTAGCATGGATAGCATGCCAAGGCCATTAACTGAGGCCAAGCTTAGCACCACTGCAGAAGTTATTAAATATTTACAAGCCGCACCTGCCAATTCTCTTGTGCTAGGTAGTGGCTTTGTGCGTAATAAGGATATTTTTGCCCCTGCCTTACCAGATACTATGCAGGCCTTTGAATATGAAAATCCCAGTGCTGAGGCCCTATGGAAGCTTGCCACAGAAGCACAATATCACAATAATGACATTGAGCCGCTTTATATTCGCCCATGCGATGCGGTGGAAAATCTTGATTATATAGCCAAAAAGCAAGGTGTAGAGCCAGCATATGCTCATGCACGCCTAGATGAATTGCTTAAACAGAGTAATTTTTAGTATCACATTTCTTAAAAAATCTTATTCTACCCCTACATACGCCTTTGGGACTGCGGCTCAAGGGAGCTTAACAGCTTAGCAAGTTCTTGCTCGTCTTTTGTTGTGTTTGTATTAGTTTGTACGCTAGGCTTAGTGCTTATATTTTGTATTACTTGGGTCATAAGCTTGGCGGGTTGTTGGGTATTTGCCTTAAATTCTTCTGCATTAAGCAGTTGAAATGATGTACCGTCTTGCTGTTGGGCAGAGTGTTGAGCCTCTTGTAGGACTTGCGGATGTACGGCAATGGGGCTACCTGTGCGCAGAGCAAGGGCGATGCCGTCTGAAGGGCGGCAATCTACCCTGTGTATGGTGTCTTCCTTATGTACAAGGACGTCCGCATAGAATGTACCCTCTTGGAATTTATGAATTTCTACGGCCTTAACATTGGCTTCAAGGGTATCAAGTATAGATATAATTAAATCATGAGTGAGTGGGCGTGGCATACTTTGCCCACTTAAAGCTAGAGAAATACTCATGGCCTCCATGGCACCAACCCAAATGGGTAAAATTCTTTTATCTTCAGATGATTGCAGTAATACAATAGGGGTCTTGGCGGAGCTATCTAGGCTTAGGCCCATCACTTGCATTATAATCATAAATTGCCTTTATATTCGCCCATAAGTGTATGTTTTTTGGCGGTAATAATGTTTACGGGCATTAGAAGTCCGGCTTTGCCCAAGCTGTGCGGTAGGGCTACATTTACCGTAACTCCATGGGGGTCACGCCCTTGCCACCATGTGTGTTCAGGTTGCGTGTCTATGGCTTTTTTGCTTATATTTTCCAATAAAATAATAGTGTTTTGCCCCACACGTTTTTTTAACCATTCTTGACCGATGATTTCTTGTTTTGCTTGTAATCTTGCTAAACGTTCCAATTGAATTTCATGCGGAATTTTATTTGGCATAAGCGAAGCACTGGTGCCAGGGCGATCAGAATAACAAAAAGAAAAACTTGCTCTAAAACCTACATCTTCAATTAATGAATATGTTTGTAAAAAATCTTCCTCACTCTCTCCTGGAAAGCCCACAATAATATCAGTTGAAAAGCTAATATCTGCTCGGGCTACCTTTAATAAATCTACTAAGCTTAAAAAATCTTTGCGCGTGTATATTCGCCTCATCTGCTTGAGTATGCTGTCTGAGCCAGCCTGCATGGGTAAATGTATATGCGGGCAAAGCTTTTCAATCTCTGAAAATGCTTTAATGGTGTCCTTTGCAAAATCCTTGGGGTGAGGGGTCATGAAGCGCAACCGCTCAAGCCCTTCCAAGTCAGCCACTTGGTATAAAAGCTCGGCAAAGCTTGTACCGTCACCGTTTTCATCCTGCCCAAAGGCGTTAACATTTTGCCCTAGCAAGCACAATTCCTTTGTGCCGTGCTGTAATAATGCCTTACATTCATCAAGTATGGCTTTTGTTCCTCGTGATTTCTGCCTACCACGAGTATAGGGTACAATGCAATAGGCACAATAATTATCGCAACCCTGCATAATATTTACATATGCTACGGTTGGAGCTGTGCTTTCGCCTAAATATAATTCTTTTTCTGGATAATTTTTTGAAAAATCAATAAGTGAAATATTACAATCAGGTTCGGCTAGAACTTGCTCAATGGCAGAAGGTACGTCTTTTAGGCCGTCAGTACCACTAACTATGCGCACTTGGGGGAAGCGTTCAAAAAAACTTGCACCCAGTTGTTGGGCAACGCATCCTGCAACTATCACAAAAGCATTAGCATTTTTGCGGCTTTCATGGCGAATTCTGTTTAAAGTGGCATAAACTTTTTGTTCTGGCTTTTCACGTACCGAGCAAGTATTAACTATAATTATAGTCGCTTGTGATAGCGGAGCCTCACTAAAACCGCGCCCTTCAAGCACACGACCAAGCCAATCAGAATCATTAAAATTCATCTGACA
>CAYJNE010000081.1:0-6645 GCA_964371345.1 uncultured Desulfovibrionaceae bacterium
ACACAATTATACATTGTGGATGAAGATGGAAACCTTGTCCCCCATAACGAAAATGGCAAATGGGGAGAGCTATGTATTGGCGGTATTGGTCTTGCCATAGGTTATTGCAATAACTCTAGTGCAAATAATCAATCTTTTCGAACTCTTGCAGTAAATGACCAGCGTGTATATTACACTGGCGATGTGGTACGTAAAAATTCAGATGGGCTTTTTGAATTTGGAGGCAGAAAAGACAATCAAGTAAAAATACGTGGTTATCGTGTGGAGATTTCCGCCATTGAACAAGCATTTTTACAACTTGGTAGCATCAAACAATGTGCTGTCATTATCAGCGGCGAGCTTGAAGATAAAACACTTACAGCCTTTGTATTGGATGAAAATACAACTAAGCCACATATTTTGCATGAAAAATTGAGTGCCATTTTACCAGAATACATGCTGCCTCAAAAAATTATCCATTTGCAAAAATTTCCTTTAACCAGCAATGATAAACTTGATCGCAAAGCCTTGCATGCCCTACTCCCATCTGACAACTATAATGAGCAAACTAATCAAGGTAAACAAGGTAGCAAGTCTAGCGATTTTAACCCCTTGCAATATTATATTGTCACCATACAGCAGATTTTTAGTAAAGTACTTAAGGTTCCGCTCAAAGAAATTGAAGAATACGGTACAAATGCAGACTTTTTTTACCTAGGCGGACAATCCCTTAAAGCCATACGTCTTTTATCGCATTTAAATAATGCCTTTAAGCTTGATTTGCGCATTAGCCAAATCATGAAGCTTAAAAAAATTGGGGAATTAGCACAATACGTGCATGATGAGCATGCTAAAAACACCAATGATTTTAACAATAAGCATAAAGGCTCTATGCCCCCAAGCATAAAAACAGAAAAAGTGCATACTTTTGAGCATAGGCAATTACCCCTATTAGCTACTCAAAAAAATCAATGGTTTATGCACATACTAGACAACCAAAGTGCAAAACTTAATATTGTTACACCCTTGCATATACATGGCCTGCTTGACCCTAAGCTTTTACAATATGCCCTAAGTTTACTTGAAATACGCCACGAAGCTTTGCGTGTACGTGTTTCTGGTACTGAAATATTAAAGGAAGAAAATACACCCACGCAATGGATTATGCCCTTGCAAGAGCTAAGCTTTGAGGAAAAGATTGTACTTGAGGTGCATGATTTACGCTCTCAAAACCAAAATATGCAAGCCCCCAAAAACTTGCAAGATCATATTCAGGAAGCGTACCAAAAACCTTTTGTTTTTCAAGATAATAGCCCACTCTTACGTGCCTATTACTTTATAGAATCAGACACAAGTTCAGTATTTGCGCTTGTGGCACATCATATTATCTTTGATGGCTGGGCCATGAGTATTCTCATGCAAGATCTTAATGCCGTTTACACAGCTTTGGAAGAAAATCCGCCAGTCAATTTTAATGATACTAAGCAATTACATGACTTTGCCAGCACATTTTGGCAAAATTTCTCAAATTATGCTGAAACCATACTCAAGCGCCATAAGCGTGAAGAAAACATCAACTTGCAAACCTTGGCAGAGCATTTTACCCCCTTACCAGAACCACTTTTAATGCCCACGGATTTTCCACGCATCCCTGTGCAAGACTTGCATAGCGAAACCGAAGTTTTACACATACCTGCCCATATGCGTGATGCCCTATCTGACAAAGCCCAAGAATATGGAGTCACATTTTTTTCACTGCTTTTAAGTCTTATGGAAGTATTTTGCCTAAGGCATACAGGGCAAGAGGACTTTGTTCTTGGCATCCCCACAGCCTGCCGAGAACACGCAGGCGAGCAAGATTGCGTTGGCTTATTCATGAATGTTATCCCCTTACGTGTGCAAGTGCATAAGGATGACAGCGTGAGAAACTTAGCTTTGCGCAACTCTAAACTTCTTACACAAACACTTGAATATGCTGAATATCCCTTAGATGGCTTACTTAAACACTTAGAGCTAGGTCAAGATCAGCGCAGTGTTAATCATAACCCCTTGTATAATATAATCTTCAATTTTGATGACCTGGAATGGACTGAGCAAAGTTCCTTTGCTAGCCTTTGCGCACAACCATATTCATTACATGTAAATAATAATCAATCTGAACTTTCTGTTAACATACGAAACACTTTAAATTCATTAGAAATACACCTTCAGTACAAAACAAGCCTTTTCACAAAGTCCGGCATAGAACGTATGGGTAAACGCCTTATACATTTAGCTGAAAGTATACTTGCGCCCCATGCTGATGCATTGAATATAAATGCATTATCAATGCTTACCCTTGAAGAAGAAAAATTATTAAACTCATTCAACAACAATCACGTGGATTGGGATTTAAGCACAGGTATTTATAATCTATTTGCACAGCAAGCCCATAAAAGCCCAGATAGTTCTGCCCTTATTTCAGCCGACGGAACTTGCCTAAGTTATGCCGATTTTGAAAAACAAACAGCAAAGCTTGCTGCATGGCTTTTACAACAAGGGGTAAGCAAAGGTACTGCCGTTGGAATTGCACTACCCCGTAGCCCACAAATGCTCATGGCTATTTTTGCAAGCCTTCGTTTGCATGCCTATTATGTACCCATATTAATTGAAGGTAATGCCATAGCACTTGAACGCATAGGCTATATGCTAGAAGATTTGCCAAAGGGCTTTGTGCTCATAAGCCTTGCCGAGCAAGCACAAGAACTTGAAAACATTGCACAAAAACACGGCGGCAAACTACTCGTATTTCCAGATGTTTTAGAGCTTGAAAAATTACCAGATAATATGCCCGTAGATGCAAGCGATGGGCAGAGCCTTGCTTATACAATTTTTACCTCAGGCTCCACCGGTAGACCCAAGGGGGTCATGGTTAAAGAATGCAGTGTACTTAACCGAATTTTTTGGATGCAAGACACATTTGCCTTGGATTCTTCATCTGTTATCCTACAAAAAACCCCAATATCTTTTGATGTTTCGGTGTGGGAGCTGTTTTGGTGGTCATGGTATGGAGCATCCCTTGCCCTACTTGCTCCAGGGGATGAACGAGATCCAAGTGCCATTGTTAATGCCATTGAAAAGCATAGGGTTACGCATATACATTTTGTACCCTCCATGTTGCATTTTTTCCTTGAATACCTTGAAATCACTCCAAATAGCATTGCTCGTGTGCGTAGCCTACGCTTTGTATTTGTGAGTGGTGAAGCCATTGGCTTTGAGTCTGTACAGCGTTTTAACTCCTTACTTTTTGAGCAAAATAGTACGCAATTACATAATTTATATGGCCCAACTGAGGCCACAGTGGATGTTACTTGGCAGGCTTGCTCGCCAACGCCTACAGCGCAAGCAACGCACAATCTCATAATTTCTGACGCATACAGTCCACTTATTCCCATTGGTAAAGCCATAAGCAATACCAGCATATCCATTGTGGATGAAGAAGGACAGCGTGTGCCCATAGGGGTTACGGGGCAATTAATCATTAGCGGCATACAAGTGGCTGAAGGCTACAGTAAACGCCAAGATTTAACGGATAAAGCCTTCTTTATGGATGAAAACAGTCCAGACCCTCACAGAAAAAAGAGTTATCGCAGTGGAGATTTGGCGCGCTATACTGCAAGTGGCAGCATTGAATATCTTGGACGTATGGACGAGCAAGTA
Organism: uncultured Desulfovibrionaceae bacterium; assembly: GCA_964371345.1. GTDB lineage: Bacteria > Desulfobacterota > Desulfovibrionia > Desulfovibrionales > Desulfovibrionaceae > CAYJAD01. The sequence goes on from CAYJNE010000081.1 coordinate 3,679, forward strand.
AAAGTTAATGGCGTTCGTATTGAACTTGGAGAAGTTGAAGCAGCACTTGAAAGCTCCCCCCTCGTGGCAAAAGCGGTGGTACGCCTTAATAGCTCAAAACAATTGGCAAAGCTTGAAGCCTTTATCTTGCCGCAAACACATACAAAGGAATTGACAGTAAATGCCTTGCGTACACATTTGCAAACGCGTCTACCAAGCCAGTGGCTACCCTCAACCTACTTTATTTTGGACGAGCTTGTATTAAGTGCTCATGGCAAGGTAAATCGTAAAAAACTTTCAGGAAAACGCCTAGCTTTAACAGTAAATACACTGACTACGCAAGCAACCGACAATAATTTAAACCTTGCACAAATTGAAAAAGAAGTTCGTGCCCATTGGTATACAACCCTACCAGATTTGCAAAATTACGAAGCTGAAAAAGCTCTGCGTGAAGTGAATTTCTTTGATGCAGGCGGCACTTCCTTACTGCTCATAAAATTACACACACTTCTAAACGAGCAATGGCCAAACGTTTTTAGCGTGGCAGAGCTTTTTGTAACTACAAATATAAAGGAACAAGCCCAAAAAATTTATGATAGTTTGGAGCCGCAAAAATCTCATCACAAACAAGAACATGCCCAGCAAAACATGCAAACGACTTCTGATATTGCCATTATTGGCATTGGTTTGCGCCTTGCCGATTATGATGATGTGCAAAGTTTTTGGACAGATCTTATAACTGGCAGTGATCGCCTTTGCGAATTACCAGAAAATAGAGAGCGTGAACAAAGAGCTATGCTTGGTGCCGCAGGTGTGCCACATGAGCATTTTAGCTTTAAGCAAGCGGCATACCTTGATAATATTTCCAGCCTTGATGCCAAGCGTTTTAATATAGCCCCCAGTGAAGCCCGCATCCTTGAGCCAGAACAACGCCTTTTCTTAAGTGTAGCCCTACACGCCTTAGAAAATTCCGGCTATGGCGCAAATGCTTTGGATAATACCAAACTAGGTATATTTGTGGGTGCAAGTGCTCGTTATTCCTTTAAGCAAGGTATATTTTTAGCTCATCCTGAGCAAGCCGAGCAATCAGCCATGCTCAATGTTCCTTCAGCACTTACCTCACGCCTAAGCTATATGCACAATTGGACTGGCAGTGCCGCCGTTATTGATACGGCATGCTCCTCAGGGCTTGTAGCCATACATACAGCCTGCAAAGCTTTACAAAGTGGAGATTGTAGCCTTGCACTTTGCGGTGCCGTTCGCATAGAAGATGCCCTGCTTGAATCGCCCCATGCTTTTGCCATTGATAGTAGTAGCAAACGCACTTACAGCTTTGAAGAACGTGGAGATGGCACAACAAACGGCGAAGGCGCCATTGCCTTTTTACTAAAACCATTATCCCAAGCTGTGCAAGACAATGATGCCATACACGCTGTCATCAAAGGTTCTGCCGTAAATCAAGATGGGCGTGGTGCTGGCCTTGTGGCTCCAAATCCTCTTTCACAAGCAGCAGTTATAGCCGAAGCAGCAAGCGTTGCCAATATACAGCCAAAACAATTGGATTTTATTGAGGCACACGGTACAGGTACTACCCTTGGTGACCCCGTTGAAATAGACGGTTTACGCCGTGTTCTTGCAAATAATCCTCCAAGTGCTTCCATCCCCATCACTTCTGTAAAAGGGAATTTTGGACATTTAGACACTGCCGCCGGAACCTTGGGTCTTTTAAAAGCCATACTTATATTACAATATGGACAAGTGCCCCCTCAGGCTCATTTTGAAAATCCAAACCCCCATATTGATTTTAACAGTGCCCATGTGCATGTGCCAAGCAAGGTTGAAAAGCTCTACCCTAAGGGCGAACAACTCCTAGGTGGTGTAAGTTCCTTTGGTTTAAGTGGCATCAACGCCCATGTTATTGTGCAAGAAGCACCTAAAAATCATGCTCCAGCTCTTAATAATGAGGACATAAGTGAGCCTAGGGCAGAAACCGATTTTTATTGCCTTCCCCTTTCCACAAATAGCAAACAAAGCTTGCGCCAATATGTGGAAAATATTTTACGCTTTATGGAATTTCAGCAAGATTTGCAATATTCCTTAAAGGATATTGCGGGTACTCTCTGCCTTGGGCGTGAACATTTGAGCCAACGTGTGGCATTTGTGGCTAGGAACATAACGGAACTTAATAAAGCCATGTTGCATTGGCTAGGCACAGATGACCCAAAAACATCAAAATCACAAGAAAATATTGAACAACAAGACTCATGTGTGGCAGACGCATGTATGCATTGCCAAAGCATGACAGAGGCAAAACAAGCGGCTTTAGCATTTATGCAAGGTGCAAGTCCCCTTTGGCAAAAAAGCTTTGCCCGTGTACACTTACCTGCTACTCCCTTGGAGCGTACAACATATTGGCCACGTTTTAGCCTTACACATGTACATGCAACAAGGCAAAATGGGCAAAGTGATGCGTTCTTAGGTATAGGCACGCGCACAGCTGAGGGTATTGCACATGATTTAGCCTTGCATAATCAACAGTTTTGGCCAATTTCTGAACATAAAATCATGGGACGTGGTACACTTGTGGGCATGGCCTTACCAAGTTTAGTGACCAAGGCCATTGAATATCCCCAAAATGCAAATAAAGTTTTGACCTTGCGCAATATATCTTGGCAACAGCCTCTAATGGCAGACTCTTGTAAACACGCATCATTATTTATAAATTCAAAAAACTCCAGTCTTCAACTTGGAGGTGAAGTTTTAGATGAGTGGGTAACCTTTGCACAAGCGACATATGAAGTACAAGATGAAATTACTCACAAAAAACAAATAGATATTAAAAACATACATCAGGGCTTACATTTACAAAATATGCCTGAAGTACCAGAAAATACCTTACTTCAGGTCTCACAACGCTGGAATGCTCGCCAAGGCTTATGGCTTTCAGAGGATAAAGCAACTATTGTATCACGCCTAAAGCTTCAAGCA
>CAYJNE010000082.1:0-4988 GCA_964371345.1 uncultured Desulfovibrionaceae bacterium
TACTGCGGTCGTTGTTTAAGGTCATTGCGAGGAAAAGGGCTCAGATAACTTATATGCAAAGACAAATCTTCTAGCCCTTTTCCGTGGCAATCCATGCCTTTTAGACCACGAACGAAGACAATCTCTTCCCATTTACAATTACCGTTCTCAGACATATTAAGCCATCTTGGTTGACCTCCTTTTGATTTGTTGACGTGCAGTTGTCAGGCCGCAGGTCTTTTATACAAATCAAAAGGGGTTTTAGTTACTGACTTATAGCTGTAAGCTTTTTAAAACCTCCCGCCTAGCGGGAGGTTTTCGTCCACTCAAAAAAAAGGCGGGGTTAACCCCGCCTTTTTTATACACATGTTAGAAGCTCATTTTTTCTATTTCTTCTACACTATAGCCATATTTGGCCTGCATACAGTTGGAAAAATAAGTATTAGCCCCTGGATTTTGCGGGTCTATGGTTTGATTAAACATACTTTGAGATTGCTGAAAACAATCTTGCTTAGCATCTGCCAAACTTACTGTGGGTTTAACAGCCGCTTCTTTAGTGGAACAAGCTGCCAAAAAAGCCATAAGACTTAAGCTTATTAAAAGTATACGCAACATATTTTCTCCTTACAATCCACCTACAACTTTATTTCTACCAGTGGATTTTGCTCTATATAGACATTGGTCGGCAACATGCAGAGGATAATTGGGATCCAAAGTCTCCATGCCAGAATATATACCAAGACTAACGGTAAGATATATTTTTTCATTACCAAGAATGAATGGTGTTTTTTCAATGTGTTTACGCACACGCTCAGCACCTGCTACGGCTTTGTGCATGTCTGTTGAGGGCATTATTATGGTAAATTCCTCGCCACCCCAACGGAATAGGCGATCAGCGGTACGAATTTGTGTTTCAACCTCACGGGCAATATGCCTAAGCACATCATCGCCCACAGCGTGACCGTAAGTATCATTAACTCTTTTGAAATGATCTATATCAAGAAGTACTAAGGCGAACGTAGCTTGGCTTCGTTCCGACCTTGCCATAGTCCATTTAAGACTACGGTCAAAGTCACGCCTATTACCAAGGCCAGTTAAGGCATCAGTAAGTGAAGTTTGTTCAATATTATAGGCCGCTAAGTGTAAGGCAGTATTAGTTTTAAGGCGTGCATATTCCACAAGCCACACAAAACCAAAACTACCAAAACTTGCTAGTAAAAGGCGTATTTTTGTGGAATCCGTAAATTGCACTACTGCTAACTCGCTTAAAGGAGTGTAAAAAACTGCCACCATGCCAGCATAAAGCACGGTAAAAGCCATGGCTCCATAGCGCACTCCCATACAAAGCACCAATGTACTTGGGAAAATGGCCACCCAAATCATAGAGCTACCATCTGGCGGCCCGTCACAAAGAAGTAAATATAATCCCAATGCGGTCAAAGCACTGCCCATAACCATAAGGGGGACCATAGGATTACGCTTTTTATCTTTAAGCCAGACCAAACACAAAATGGAAATGCCACAGAGCGTAATTAGGGGAAATTCAAGGCTGTAGTGTTTTTGAAAATAGTCCACAACCATACTTACAAGAGTAAATATAAGTATGCTAACACCAAGAACATATCCAGAAATTCTATTACGGGTGGATTCGTAAATTGAGTTTAATTCTTTATCAGAACTATCATCAGCCACGAAAGATTGAGGCACAACTCCACTTAAGTTATCAACATCATTAACACTTAGTGTATCGTGCCCGCTATCGGAGGCTATAGCATGCTCAGACGATACATCGTTATTTTCTTCAAGCGATATATCTTGAGCATTTTTATCAAACGTAGATGATTGTTGGTGCATAAACACATTCCAAAAAATTAGTTAAATACACCTTCTAATTAAACTAATTTTGATTTTGTGTCAATACATTCTCAAAAAACATAAAATCTTCAATGAGATAATCAAATCAATACGCTAGGAATTATTCAAAACACTCTATTTATTAGCATTTCTATATTTTTCTAAATCACTAATGGGAATATGTGTATTATATCCAGTAATGGTGCCTATGGCCACAAGAGTTTCTAAAGCATCTAAAATTCGTACATTATAAATACCAAGAGTTCTGCCAACGCGTATTTGCTTTGCTTCTCCACGTAGTGGCCCCACACGGCCTGGCTCTAAAAATGAAAGATTAGCTTGCGCACTCACAAAAAATACTCCACTGGCGTGAGCGGCGGCGGCAAAAGTCATATCTGCAAGAGAAAATATGGCCCCACCATGCGCATTGCCCATGCCGTTTCGATGCATGTCATTTAGGGGCATTATGGCTGCCGCACAATCAGGTCCAACTTCCACAATTTCAATGCCGAGGCGTGTGGCAAATGAGTCACTATGGTGAAAATAGTCATTAAGTGAATCAACATCAATCACGGTTTTTTCAGTAATTTTCATAATACTCTCAAATCTAGTTTATATTATTCAACTTCATACACACGGTATGGAATACCAATGGCAATTTCATCGTCATTCCATTTATAAGGTAAACCTTCTAAAAAAGGTTTTTTTGCTATTGAATTCAATAACATGGTGGCAACTGCTTCGCCCATGGCATCAGCATCTTGAATTACTGTGCCATGCATAATCCCTTTAGCAATAGCTTTTTTAGCATCCTCAACACCGTCAATGCCCACCACAGGAATGTGTTTTGATCCGCCTTCAAGGTTAAAACCCTGTTCTTGCAAAGACTTTATGGCTCCAAGGGCCATGCCGTCATTATTGGCAATAATAAAATCCAATTGTTCGCTGTATAAATCAAGAGCCAACTTGGTTCTATCATATGCGCATTCAGCATCCCAATCACAAATCAGTGTATCGCCTATTTGTTGCATGTTAACACCCATTGCCCGTGCCCTTTGTACGCTAACTCTACTTCTGGCTAAAGCTTCGGGATTATCAATATTACCTTGAAGCATGATAAAGTTACAAATACCGTCATTATTTCTATCAAATGAGGGATTTTCCTTCCAAATTTCAGCTATAACTTCGCCCTGCAATATGCCTGACTGACTAGCCACAGAGCCCACATAGCGGGCCAAATCATAATTTTTTATGGAATCAAAATCTGGTTGTTTATTGAAAAAAATGATGGGAATATCCTTTTTATTCACAACATTTACTATGCTTTGCCCAAATTTCACATCCACAAGGTTAACGGCCACAGCCTGCCCGCCCTCTGCAATGAAAGTGGCAAGCTGACTTTTCTGAAGCACTTGGTCTTGTTTAGCATCAAAAATTGTTAATTCTGCCTTACCTGCAATGTGTTTTTGCACTGCTTGCGTTACCAAATTAATATAAATATCATCGAGCCAAAAAACAAAAATACCAATTTTTGCCTTTTGGCTTGTGGGCTCAGCGGCCTTAGCATAAGCACCAGGCAAAGCTGACAATAAAAGCAAAGCAAGGCCAAAAATTATTTTAGTAATACCTTGTAAAGACATATAATCTCCGAGACTCCAAAAAAACTACACCAATTTATTTTCTGAGCGAGATGTTGTACCCCAAAAAACCAGTACATTATATAATTCGTCAATATTAATGGGTTTTGTAATGTGATCATTCATGCCGTATTGTATGCTTTTTTCCCTATCGCCAGTCATTGCGTGAGCGGTCATGGCAATAATAGGTATGGCTTTAGCCTTAGGGTGCGCACTCTGGCGAATTTTCATCGCTGCGGTTAGCCCGTCCATGGTAGGCATTTGTATGTCCATGAGTATGAGGTCAAACTCCCCGCTTTCAAAAGTGGATATAGCCTCAAGACCATTATTAGCAATGGTCACATGGACCCCCATACCTGCCAATATTTCAGTGGCAATCAATTGATTTATATCATTATCTTCCGCAAGAAGCACCTTCAAACTAGGTACAGAATATTCCGTAGTTTTCTTGGTTTCTACTTCCTCAAGGTCAGATTCAAAGCCCTCAACAGTCTTCATGGTAAAGGCAAAAGTGCTACCCTCACCAAGCTCACTTTCAACCCATATTTCCCCACCTAGTAGATGCACCAAACTCTTACTAATGGAAAGACCAAGGCCAGTCCCACCATATTTACGGGTGGTGGTTCCGTCCGCTTGCGCAAAGGATTCAAAAATATTTTGTTGTCCATCGTAGGACATGCCAATACCACTATCTTTTACTGTCACAAGCAATATTATATTTTCATTATGCTTTTCAGATAAGGATATGTGCAGGTGCACGTAGCCTTCTGTTGTAAATTTAATGCCATTAGAGCAAAGATTGATACAAATTTGAGCAAAGCGCAAAGGATCACTAAAAATAATATCTGGCACATCATCAGCCATGGTAAGCTCTAGCTTGAGGCCCTTTTCCTTCGCTCTTGCATCAAGCATATCATGCATGGAGGCAAGTACGCCAGAAAGTCGGAAAGTCACATTATTAATGTCCATTTTTTCAGCTTCAATTTTTGAAAAGTCCAAAATGTCATTAATAACATCAAGCAATGTTCGGGCAGCCGTATCAATGCGGCGCAAATAATCCATGTGTTTTTCTTCAGGCTCAGCTTGCATGGCAAGATAAGTCATTCCAAGGATGCCATTCATGGGGGTGCGTATTTCATGGCTCATGCGCGCTAAAAAATCACTCTTAGCCTTGGTGGCAGATTCAGAGCGCAACACCATTTCTTTAAGAGTATCAACCATTTTACTCAAGCTATTAGCCAAATCTCCAAGCTCATCCTTACGATTATTATTTACAATAATATCGTCCTTACCCTCAGTTACAGACTTGGCAAAACGGCTTAGATGCAAAATGTCTCTAGTCACAGGATTAATGAAATAATATACACAAAACATGATGATAAATAGTGCTATAGCACTACTCCACAAGGCAGTATTGCGTAAAATCATGGTTGGGCCGTGCATATAATCATCATCTGCCACGGCCACAGCATAAATATCCGTCTGCGGTACATGGTAAAAGCCTAAGGAATAGTCCTT
>CAYJNE010000082.1:5088-6546 GCA_964371345.1 uncultured Desulfovibrionaceae bacterium
TATCACTCTACATTATTGTGTTTTTTCGGAGACATCTTCTCCAACATTTTTACGTAGTGACATATATAGTGGTGTGGCCTGACTGCGACCGCTAAATATTTCATCGGCGGTGGCTGCTAAGGCATGAGGTAAAACTTCATCCACATGCTCAACAAAAATGATTTCAAGGTCTTTTAGCACCTCGTCTGGCACTTCCTTCAAATCTTTTTCATTATCAATGGGGATTAAAACTTTAACCAAACCAGAACGGCGAGCCGCTAAAAGTTTTTCCCTAAGCCCTCCAATGGGTAACACTCTGCCACGCAATGATATTTCACCAGTCATACCCACATCATTGCGTACAGGAATGCCAAGTAAGGCCGAAGTTATGGACGTAGCCAAGGTTATACCAGCGGAAGGGCCGTCCTTGGGCGTTGCACCAGAAGGCACGTGTACATGTATGTCAATTTTACGGTGAAAACGTGAGCTTAGGCCCAAAACATCTGACCTTGAGCGCACATAGGTCAAAGCGGCACGAGCAGACTCTGTCATGACATCGCCCAATTGCCCAGTGGTGGACACATTGCCACTGCCTGGCATGAGGCTGGTTTCAACCATGAGAATTTCACCGCCACGCTGATTATAAGCAAGGCCTGTGCACACACCCACCTGTGGTTCTTTTTCGCGCTCATCAAGTCGAAATTTCTTAACCCCAAGAAAATCCCCAAGCTCGCCAGCATCCACAGTGACGCACATTTCCATATCGTCTTGTTCCACAAGCTTAATGGCAGTCTTACGGCAAAGTGCTCCAATTTCTCGCTCAAGATTACGCACCCCAGCTTCACGGGTATAATGGCGAATTATTTGTATAATTCCATCATCGGTCAGGGAGAAATTTTGCTCCTTTAACCCGTGCTCCTTAATCTGCTTAGGAATAAGAAATTGTCGCGCAATGCGGCTTTTTTCCGTTTCCAAATAGCTATTAAGTTCAATAATTTCCATACGGTCTTGCAATGGGGCCGGTATGGAATGCAATGAATTTGCGGTGGTTATAAAGAAAATTTTAGATAAATCATAATCCAAATCTAAGTAGTGATCCATAAACGTGCTATTTTGCTCAGGGTCTAAAACCTCAAGCAAAGCCGCCGCAGGGTCACCACGAAAATCGGCACTCATTTTATCTATTTCATCAAGGCAAAATAGCGGATTATTAGTTTTAACACGCTTTAATGATTGCAAAATTTTACCTGGCAAAGCACCAACATATGTGCGCCTATGCCCACGAATTTCTGCTTCATCACGCACACCACCAAGGGATAGACGAATGAAATCACGCCCAGTGGCCGCGGCAACAGACTTCGCAAGAGATGTTTTACCAACACCAGGAGGCCCCACAAGGCAAAGAATGGGGCCTTTAAGCCCACCAGAAAGCTTTTGCACTGCCAAATATTCTAAGATGCGTTCTTTTGGTTTTTCAAG
>CAYJNE010000083.1:0-6502 GCA_964371345.1 uncultured Desulfovibrionaceae bacterium
TAATTTTGACGCAGCCAGCGGGAAAAAGGAAAATACCGCAAAACCGACCCAAAGCCCGAAAAGACCAACGGATACATCAAAAAATATATACCTTACTACAACTTAAACAATAACTGTTTTTTAATAGGAATTAATGAGGTGGGTGCATAAATCTTAATGTCCACCAATGGTGTATTTTTTAAGCTTATATTGTAATAGGCTTTTGGAAATGCCAAGTAGCTCCGCAGCTTTTACTTGCACAAAACCAGCTCTAGCTAGGGCCCTGCGCACAAGGGCTGCTTCAATTTTCTCTAAGGTATCAGCAAGGTCTAATTCTACTGGTAATAAGTCTACCGCACTTTTAAATTGTGCTTCTTCATCACGAATTTCTGGTGGCAAATTATCGAAGCCTATGGTGTCAGATTGCACAAGTACGGTGCAGCGTTCCACCACATTTTGTAGCTGGCGAATATTGCCAGGCCACTCGTAGCCTGTAAGGTAGTTTAGGGCCTCGGTGCTAAAGGCTTTGACTGGCATTTCATTTTCTTTGGCAAAGCTTTCTGCAAAATGGGCCACGAGTAGGGGTATGTCTTCACGGCGTTCGCGTAAAGAGGGCAAATGTATTTCTACCACGTTTAACCTATAGTATAGGTCATCTCTAAATGAGCCAGCTTCTACCAACTCTTGTAAATTTTTATTGGTGGCGGCAACTATGCGAATATCAACTTCAATTTGATCATCACCACCCACACGTTCAAAGCATTTTTCTTGTAAAACACGCAAAAGCTTTACTTGTAAGTCTGGTGCTAGTTCTGCAATTTCGTCTAAAAATAAAGTCCCGCCATTGGCTTGCTCAAAGCGACCACGGCGCATGGCCACAGCTCCTGTAAAGGATCCTTTTTCATGCCCAAAGAGTTCGCTTTCAAGTACACCTGGGTTTAAGGCCATGCAGTTAACGGACACAAAGGGCCCGTCTTTGCGAGGTGAAGAAACGTGCACCGCACGGGCCACAAGTTCTTTGCCAGTGCCAGATTCACCACTAATCAATACCGTTGAGCGGCTGGGGGCTGCACGCTCAACCATGGTTAATACATCACGTATGCCACGGCTACGGCCTATAATTTGGTGTGTTCCATAGCGTACTTCCATGGCTTCTTGTAAAATGCGGTATTGCCTATGTGCGGTGGAAAGGGCCACGGCATTGTGTAGAGAAAGAAAAAGCTCATCATTGGCAAAGGGCTTAGTGATATAGTCAAATGCTCCATAACGCATGACTTCAACGGCACTTTCAATGCTACCAAAGGCCGTCATAATGAGCACTGGAATATGGGGCCAACTTTTCTTCACCTTTTCTAGTATTTCTTTGCCGCTTACGTGTGGCATTTTCATGTCTGTTACGACCACATCTACTTCAGATTCTTCCAAAAATGGTAGTGCATCTTGAGGGTCGTTTAGGGTGGTGACTTTATAGCCTTCGTGCTCAAGCATGTCTTTGAGGAGTAGCAAGTAGTTTTTTTCATCATCAATAATAAGCAAATGTGCTTTTTCACTCATAAATTTATTCCTTTATGTATCCAGTTTTGGTGCAAGTGGTAATTGTATTCTAATAATGGCCCCGCCATCACTGGCATTTTCTAAAAAGATTTGCCCTTCGTGGCTATTTATAATGGTTTTAACAATGGCTAGGCCAAGGCCAGTACCACTTTCCTTAGTGGTGAAAAATGGGTCAAAAATATTATCCATAAACTCTTCATTAAAGCCTGGGCCAGTGTCGGTAAAGGTGATGTTGGCATGGTTATCCTCACAAGAGCTTGCAATGGTAATAATGCCAGGCCCATCCATGGCTTGTTGTGCATTAACAAGCACATTGTAAAAAGCACGATATAGCAAGTCTTTATCACCAAGAATAAAAATATCCGCATTAAGCTCAAGCTTTACAGAAACCTGCACACGCTTAAATTCACCCTCTAAAAAAGCCAAAGCTTGATTTACCACTAGGCTTACATCAATATGATCCTTACCTGGCATACGTGGCCTTGCATAGTCCAAAAAGTCGTTGACCGTTTGGCTAAGGCGACAGGACTCATCATATATGGCTCCAAGAATACGCTTGGTGGATTCGTCAGTTTTGTCAGTGCGTCTTTGCAAATATTCTGAGCTTGAGCGAATAATACCCAAGGGGTTGCGTATTTCATGGGCAATGCTTGCAATAACTCGCCCCATGCTCACAAGTTTTTCAGAGCTGTGCAATTCATCTTCAAGGGCTTTATTTTTGGTCATGCGCTCAGCAAGTACGCGCTCTGCTCGCCTAATAAGCACAAGAAGTAGAGAAAATAAGACCATAGAGGATAAAAGGCTAACCCCCACAATGAGGCCTTGAAATGCCAATACAGATTCATAGTCTTCAGTAATATCTTGGCTTAGTTCCAAAACCCCCATAACAGGTGTGCGCACTTCGCCTTCGGTATCACGCACCTCACCTGTGAGTGGGTAGAGCGTGCGCAAAACAAAGCTCCCTGGTTCAAGAGGTAGACGAAATGGGGCTTGCCACATGGGGAAGGTGGATACAATTTCTGATTTAGGATTTTCACCTCTTAGGGCATCGCCAACGGCAAGGGGGGCAAGGCCAGTACGCCCAAGGTCTTCATGGTTGGTGGAGTAAGACACAATGCGGCTAAAGTCATAAAGGCGCAGGCGTTGAACTTCTAGCCCATGAATAACTGAGCGTACAATTTCATCAAGCCTTTCATATTGTGCGGTATTGCGCAGGGTTACGCGCCCATAAGCAAGCACTGTGGGAACCATAAAACGTCTATATATTTGGTGATTTAAATTCGTTGCTAAAAGGTTGGCAAACTCTTCTTGCTTGGTAAGTAAATTTTCACGCACAACATTGGAAATAAATACAGAAAGCACTAAACTTATGGTTAAAATAAGCAATAGCGATAACCAAGATAAAGTTCTGGCATAGCTAAGAGGCAAGTCAGCTGATGTGTTGCTATTCTTGCTTCGCGTATCTTTATTTTCTGTATGTGAGGACATTTAAAATTCCTGTACCTCATGCTTGGTGGCAAGAAAGGCCGTAAGCTCCGCTTCTTCTTGGGCGTATCCTGGCGCACCAAGGCGAGCATTGGCAAGACGTTTACCAAGCTCCACGGCGGGTTGATCAATGGGGTTAATGTCCATGAGCCAGCCTGTAAAAATGGTGGCGGCTTCTAGTAACAACATAAGTGCGCCAGCGGCCCTTTCGTCACTTTTAGCCATATGAATGTGTACAAGCGGCGTTTGGCTTTTGGTTAGGGCCATGCGTGTGCCAAGGCCTTCTGCATCTAGCAGTGATCCAAAGGGCTTGCCACAAAGCCACTGCCAAGAGTCTGGCAAATTTTGTGGGAATTTTCGCCCTTGGCTTAGGCCGTCAGCAGAAAGGAAAAGGCAACCCTTATCCCTTGGGCCGTCAAGGAACATTTGCTGTATGGAGTGCTGGTCGGTAACGCCAGTGGCGGCAATGGGCATGGTGCCTTTGCCAGCTTTGCCAAGGCTTTCGGCCCAAAGTTGCACAAACCATGGCCCAAGGGTTGCCCATTTTGGTATGTATGAAAATAAAATAAGTTGATTATATCCATTACTTTCCAGTGTATAGCACCATTTAGCAAGGCTATAACTTGGGTGGTTTTCAAGGTTTTCTGGGACATCTACCAATGGTTTTGCCACGTCATATGCGCCGTCTAAAAGCTCTTGCCAGTTTATGCCCAAAAAGGCCGCAGGCACCATGCCTACAGCGGATAGGGCTGAATATCTGCCCCCCAAAAAGTCAGGCACTTCCAAGGATAGTAAATTATGATTGCTAGCTTCTTCTCGCAAAAAGCCTTTATTTTTGTCGGTAACAACCACCATATGTTCAGACCACTTTGCATTAAGGCTTTTTTGAAGCCATTCACGCACAAGAAAATATTGGGCCAGAGTTTCAATGGTGCCACCAGATTTGCTGATGCAAACCACTACAGTTTGCTCAGGTGGAAGCTTGGCTAACCAAGATTCAAAGGTGGCGGCGCATACATTGTCGGCAATCCACAGCCAAGGCCCTTCGTAGCATGGGCCGTCTTGCTCTGGTGCAAAGGCTTTTTGTATGGCTCTTGCGCCAAGGGCCGAGCCACCAATGCCAAGCACCAACATATGCTTGAATTTTTTCAACTGCGGTATTACTTGCTGCATGTCTTTTTCAAGTTGGTCTCTATAGGGCATGGACAAGAAGGGCAACTCGCGAGCTTGCAATTCCTTAGCAAGTCGTGCGGCAAGAGCAGCTGTGCGGGCATTAATATCTTGCGTATTTTTTTGAGCCACACGCCCTGTAAATGCTTGTGACCATTCAAGTTTGTGATGTTGTGACATGCAAAGCCTCTATGGTTGGCGGTTGTATATGGTAGAATTTCATTTTTTTACACGCTAATCCATAGAAATATACTACAAAATGCAAGAGCTGTGAAGGTTTATTATGGGTTTGAAAATTTTTTATGCCGCATTAAAACTTCCGACAAATGGGCACAAATTTTTTTGCTGTTTTTGGGCATATTATTAACTAAATTTAAAATGGGTATAATTTTTTTTACTATCTTACTAAGATTGATTGTGGTGAAAATGGAATAAAAGTGAAACAAAAAGGAGAGTTGAAGGTAATCTACATTTTTGTGAAACTTGGCACGCATATTGCTGATACCGTGTACATAGCTTCCTTCCTTTTGCTTGAAGCCTCCCTCTGTGGTGACCATGGACATGACACCGTAGATGGGGGTTTCTTTTTTAGGGCTTCACTTGACTGTAATTGCTCATATGGTACGGTTATTCACATGATTCGTAGACTCTCATCATATATGCCCTTTATTTTGTTTGTATGTATCGTTTTGTGGTGGGGTTTTTCCATGCAAGACGGTGTATATGACTGGCAATGGCGGCGGGCTTTTCGCTATGTCCTACGCTTCCGTGATGGGCAAATAACCTTTGGGCCATTGTTGCAAGGCTTATGGCTTACCATATGTATTGTGGGGGTTAGTCTATTTCTTTCTGTTGTTCTTGGTTTGGTCACAGCTATTTTGCGCTATACGCCGCTTTTTGTGGGGCGTAATTTAGCCGCCGCTTATGTGGGCCTTGTGCGTAATACTCCGCTTTTAATTCAACTTTTTATTATGTATTTTGTAATTGCCCCTGTGTTTGGGCTGTCCCCTTTTTGGGCCGCAGTATGGGCTTTGGCTTTATTTGAGGGTGCATACATGGCAGAGGTGTTTAGGGCGGGTATTGGTTTTATACCTCAAGGCCAGCTAGATGCCGCACACAGCTTTGGTTTTTCTAGGGTATATATTTTTATACACATTGTTTTGCCGCAAGCTTTGCGCAAAATTCTTCCACCTTTGAGCAGTCAAACGGTATCCTTAATAAAGGATTCAGCCCTTGTGAGTGCCATTGCCCTACCAGACTTAACCATGCAAGCCCAAGTTGTTATTGCTGAGACCTTTCTTTCATTGGAGCTTTGGGTAATGGTTGCGGCTATATATTTATTGTTGACCTTGATTGTGAGTATTCCTGCAAAATTGCTAGAGCGATATTATGCTTGGCAGTGGGCTTAAAAAATTTCAAAATTTTTTCTTTTTTCTCTAAAGTAACATTCCCTATAGCCGATTGGGTTAGATTGAGGGGATGGGAATGGGAACAAATACTATACAATTTCGCATGATGCATAAGCATTATGAGTTGCAATTGCTTACGGCACGCCGTTTGGCGCGCTATCGTCATAAGCAAATGCAAGAAACAGGGGAAGATCGTCCTGACCCAGAAGAACAACGCAAGCTTGCAGTCATGAAGGTGGCCAAAGAGCTTTATGAAAGGTTGATTTTTACTGGTACCGACAATCCTATGGTTGATGACATCACTGAGCAACTGGGCACAGCCCTTGGCAGTGAAGTTTTATTAACCTATCCGGCTCCGGCTCCTTTGCGGGACGAACACTTGCGCCTTTTGCGTATGCCAGATAATAAACAAGAACCTCCAACGCCGCTAAGTGATGAAGACCAAACCAAGGCTTTGCACTTATTGTGGGAGATTACCTTAAAGGCTGTAGATAAAAGTATGGTATAATCATTGCATTATGTATTAGTGAAATTGCATAGTGTTCGTTTATACTACTTTTTAATCTATTAATTTTATATAATGGAGTTTGATATGAAGGTTACTAACGAAAGCTCACAAGCATCTTTAAATATTTATCGTCAACAAAGTGAACAGGTTGCGCCAATTGGTGAGCAAGCTGCACAAAAAGCACAAAAAGCTGCCCCGCCCAAGGGTGATCAAGTGCAGTTTTCTGACGATGCCAAAATTATGGCACAAGCGCATGGTGCCGCCAGTGAAGCCCCTGATGTGCGCACCGAAAAGGTAGCGGCTTTACGCGAACAAGTGCAAAATGGCACCTACCAAATTGACAATAAAAAAGTTGCTGAGGGCATCTTAAAAGAAGACATGGGGCTTTTTGGCCTGT
>CAYJNE010000084.1:0-6479 GCA_964371345.1 uncultured Desulfovibrionaceae bacterium
CAAGGCAATTTTGCCATATCCTTACTTTCAGGCCATTGGGGTGGTGGCAATGCCCTTGCAAAAACCTTAGCCGAAACACTTGGCCCGCCCGCAAAGGCCGTCATTACCACTGCCACAGATGTTAATAATCTACCTGCCGTGGATATGCTAGCTAAGGAATGCGGTTGCCTCATTTTAGATTGGGATAAAATTAAACATATAAATGCGGCAATTTTGCGCAAAGAGCCAGTGCAACTTTACGACCCTCTTAATATATTTAATGAATATGCCTCCATTTTCCAAAACATAGATCCGCACAACTTCACCAAGCTAGATACAAATGCCCCTGCCGTGGGCCTTGATTGGCGGGCTTTACCTGAACATCCACAATTCTTGCGCCTGACCATGCCCACCCTTTGCGTAGGCATTGGTTGCAAGCGTGGCACAAAAGCAGAAGACATCTTGCAAGCCTTGGAGCAAACCCTACAAAGTGCACATTTAGAGCTCAAAGCCATTGCCTGCCTTGCCAGTGTGGACATCAAGGCCGATGAAGAAGGCCTAACAAAAACCGCACAAAGCCTTGATTTACCCTTGCGCCTGTTCAGTGCCGAAGAACTTGCAGATGCTCCCATAATCACCCCTTCCGCCGTGGCTGCACAGCTTTTTGGGGTAGAGCAAATTAGCGTAAGTGAGGGTGCGGCCCTACTTGCCGCAGGTGGAGACAATGCAACTCTACTCATACCAAAAACTAAATATAACGATAATATAACCATAGCCGTTGCCATTTCAGAAAACTTTATTCCCCCTTCTTCGGAGCTATTATGACCTTTGCCCCCTTGCATATTATCGGCCTAGGCCCAGGCGACAAAAGCCTATTATCCACTGCCGCCATTGATGCCCTTTATGATAGTGATGTAATTGTGGGCTATGATTTATATGTAAAAATGGTTCCACCAATGTTCCTACAGGATAAGGAAATCATCACCACGGGCATGCGCCACGAAAAAGAACGCTGCCTAAAAGCCATAGAAAAAGCAAAGGCTGGTAAGCGCACAGCCATTGTTTGTTCAGGTGATGCAGGTATTTATGGTATGAGTGGATTGGTGCTTGAACTAGCAGAACAGGCTCAAATTTTAGAGCAAATGCAAATCAACGTTATTCCTGGCATTCCAGCTCTTTGCGGTGCGGCTGCCCTACTTGGCGCACCACTTATGCATGATTTTGCATGTATTAGCCTAAGCGACTTACTTACCCCTTGGGAAACCATAACCAAGCGGCTTCATGGTGCGCTTTCAGCAGATTTTGTGGTGGTCATTTACAACCCACGCTCCAAAGGTAGACCAGAACACCTAAATACAGCCCTTGAAATTGCCAAAGAATATCGCTCAGCTGACACTCCACTCGGCATAGTGCGCAATGCCTACCGTGAAAAGCAAAGCGTTGCTTTGCATACCCTTCATGACTTTGACCCCAACAGTGCCGACATGCTCTCCATTATCATCATTGGCAACAGTAGCACCAAGCAAATGGGCAAATATATGGTCACCCCACGAGGGTATAAGGTTTAGATTGCTTCACCTAGTAAACAACAAAACTAATACCCTACTTCTTTTTGATGACGCACAGCAAGCACCACCAAAACATCATCCTGCTGTGCATAGAGCAACACATAACCACTTGATGCAAAAGGTATTAATAACTCTCTATGCTCTGGCTCAAGGTCAGCAGCAGGACGCCCCATATGCGGAAAGCGCTCAAGATTTTTTACATTTTCAAGAATAACCCCAGCCAATGATTTAGCTACTTCTACATCTTTTTCAAAAAGAAAATCATAAAGTCGCTTTACATCAGCCAAAGCCTCTGCTGTCCAAATTAGAGATGGCATTTAGGTGGCTCCACACTCTTACCTTGGGCCAAATTTTCAAGCCATGCATTGGCTTTTACGCTCGTAACGTGTAGGCCAGTTTGCAAATAATTTTCATGGGCTTTTATGGCATCTTGGCGTAACTTTTCCCTTTTTTCCTCGCGTACAACAAAATCTTCAATAGCTTGCAACATAAGGGCATGTGCTGATTTATCACGAGTTTCAGCAAGGTGTTGAACTCGCTCTTTAAGAGCTACGGGCATCTTGATGCTGGTGGGCTTCACATCTAAATTTTGCATTAGTACTCCTAAAAAATACTTTTTACTACCTTACACTACCCAGTATCTGAGGTCAAATTAAATAAATCATCAACACAAAAAAAGCCCCTAAAAAATAGGGGCTTTTTGTATCATCATAAAAGCAATTCTAATTCTTAATAATGGGCAAGTGGCACAAATAATTAAAGCAATTATATTTCTTAGTGATTTCGTCCATGAGTTTACTTTCACCCTCAAGGAAAATTGTGCAAATATTTAATAAATCAAGCTTGTTATCTTCCACAAAGTCAAGCATGCCCCTAAGGGTGCCGCCCGTTGAAACAACATCATCAAAGAGCATAACTTTTTTGCCCTTCACCATGTGCAAAATATCTGTATCATACCAAAGGTGTTGCACGCCACCTGTGGTAATGGAGCGAACCTCAACACTTTTTGGCTCTTTCATATATAGTTTTTTGGCCTTTCTGAGCACAAAATAATCAATATCCCAAAGTCTTGCCAGCTCTTGAGTTAAAGGTATAGCTTTAGCCTCAGGGCAAACAATTACATCGGGTTTGGCAAACTTTTTAACGCCTTCTTTTGCCAAATCTTGAATAAGCTTAGTCTTACCAAGGCTATCGAATAGAATTATGCTTATATCTGTGCCAGGTAGAGGAACTATAGGCAACTCAACTTGAATATCACCAACTTGCAAGATTTCATTCATAAAATTACCCCAAACTAGCACTTACATGGAAATTTAGCTTGCAAATCTTGCATATATTGCTTTTGCGTAAACTCAAAATGCAAAGGAGTTAGGGTAATATAACCCTTGGTGAGCATATCTCTGTCTGTGCCTTCCTCTACGGTGTCCGCGGGAATTTCTCCCTTAATCCACCAATAGCGATCTCCACGAGGATTATGACATTCATCGTATTGATTGCTCCAAATGGCCGAAGTTTGTGGGCAAACACAAAGGCCTGGGCTTTGATGCACGTCAAGCTTTGGATAGTTCATATTAAGCACACAGCGTGATGGCACACTTTGCCAATCAAAATTATGTACAAATCGTGCGGCATGGCGGGCTTGATCTAAAAGCGAGCTTGGATGATTGCCGTCATATGATATGGCTAAAGACGCTATGCCACTGTGCGTACCTTCTGTGGCGGCAGCCACCGTGCCTGAGTATAAAATATCTGGCCCCACATTGGCACCAGCGTTAATACCTGAAATAACCATGTCAGGCTTTTCAGGTAAAATGGAAGCCAAGGCTAGCTTAACACAGTCCGCAGGGGTACCATAAATTCCTATGCCGCTAAAGCCAAGTTCAGAAATTTCTCTAGCTCGCAGAGGTTTAAATATAGTAATTGAGTGCCCGACTCCTGATTGTTCGTTCATGGGTGCAACCACATGAACATTATGGCCTACTTCAGATAATGCCAGATACAAGGCCCTCAACCCTACTCCATAAATCCCGTCGTCATTGGTAAGTAAAATGTTCATTTGACAATCACTCCAAAAAAAGAGATTAAAGGGTAAGTTCGTTATACATTCGCCACAATAAATACATATCCTTTCGGTTGGTATTTTACACGTAGCTCAAAAGAGCACAAGCTTTTTTATGCACCTTTTTTCTGCTAGCGAACATATTTAGGACATTACATGCATATAAATACTAAAAATATGGGTACAAACTCAGAGCTAAAGGATATATTTTTATTATCCAAAGCTTCCATGCAACAAGCCCGCAATGGCCCATATTGGAAATTGGAATTGCGTGACGCCACCCGCACATTTGATGCCAAAATCTGGAGCCCACTAAGCCAAGAATTTGCAAACTTAACCCCAGGCATGTTTGTGGACGTGCTAGGAAGGCTTGAACCATATCGGGATCAAATGCAAGTCATTGTAAATAAAATGTATATTTTAAGCGATGAACAATGCGCAAACCTTAATATGGCTGATTTTATGCCCTCAAGCCCTCGCCCCTCCAGTGAAATGTGGGACGAGCTTTGCCTTATTTGCAAACAAGAGCTTAAGCATAAACCGTGGCAAAAATTTGTTTTTTCTGTACTTAAAAATGAAGACATAAAAAAAGAATGGCTAATAGCCCCCGCCGCCAAAGGCGTGCACCATGCCTACGCTGGGGGCCTTTTAGAGCACACCCTTGGAGTTGTGAAACTTGTAATGGATATGGCCTCCCACTATGCAGAAATTGACAGACAAGTCCTATTAGCAGGCGCCATTTTTCACGATTTAGGTAAGATTTGGGAATTTTCAGGTGGGCTTGTTAATGACTATACCACTGAGGGCCGCTTGCTTGGGCATATTGAAATTGCCCTTGAAAGGCTACAGCCATTTTTACAAAAATCAAACCTTGAGGCGGAATTAGCTCAACATTTTAAGCACATTATATTAAGCCACCACGGGACTTATGAGTTTGGCTCGCCTAGGCTACCCCAAACGGCAGAAGCCATGCTCCTGCACTTTGCTGACAATATTGACGCAAAAATGTCACAATGCCGTCAAATATTTTCTGATATTGAATTTGGTGCATGGTCAAGTTACCAGCCGACCCTTGAAAGATATATGTATAACGCACCGCAAACTCCAGAACAAAATAAAGAAAAATCAAGCAGCGCTACGGAGGCACAATGTTTATCACTTTTGAAGGTATAGAAGGTTCAGGAAAAAGTACCGCCCTTAAAGGACTGGCTAACCACCTCATAAGCAAAGGCCACACCGTGATATGCACAAGGGAGCCTGGCGGAAGCAATCTTGGACGTAACTTACGCAGCGTACTACTTGATGAAAATACTAACATTTGTACCGAAGCGGAATTGTTTTTATTTTTGGCAGATCGAGCCCAACATGTGCAGGAAATTATCCGCCCCGCGTTAGATAAAGGTCATTTCATACTTTGTGACCGCTATGTGGACTCAACCATAGCCTATCAGGGTGCAGGGCGTGGGGTGGAAATTTCAAAGCTATTAAACCTCCACACCTTAAGCACAAATAATCTTTGGCCAACACTTACTCTTTTATTGGATGTACCTGTAAGCATTGGTATTAACCGTGCTGTCATACGCAATTCCTCACAAGAAAAGCCCACCAGCGAAGGGCGTTTTGATGCCGAAAGTTTTGCATTTCATGAGCAGGTGCGCACCAATTACCTTGTACGCGCCGCACAAGAAAATAACCGCTTTACAGTCATAGACGCCAACAATACCCCACAAGACGTAATCGACCTGTGCATAAATGCCGTAGAAAAAACTCTAGAGGGCGGAAAATAAGATGCCTTGCGAATTTTATAGCCTAACGTGGTGTGGTAAACACCTACATACAAAGCCCATTAATGAATCTGATATTAATTTCAGTAAAGCCTTAACGCCAGCGGCCCCATTGCAAATACATTCTTGTCTTGGCGATGACAATAAGCTTTGGTGTGAAGTTTATCGTGCCCCAGGCCAAAGTGGTGGAGTTTTTATTATGCGGGATTTTGATGATGCCCTAATTGTAGCAAAAGCTGATGATAATATGAGTTTTTTACGTGGTCTTGATTTTTTTGCCCAGATTGTGAGCAATAGCCGCTATGGTGCAGATATTTTTGAAAATGCAGATGATGAGGATTAGTTCTTATTCTCAAGCATAAAAGTAGTACTAAGTACAAAATTTTTAAGCATATTTTCTGATGGTTTCAAAAAACCAAGGTGCACCACCCGCATAAGACCCACCAATGAAGAGGCCAAAAGACAGGCCGTATCTGCAGAATGCAATGCTTTGCGAATGCTACCGTCCACTTGTCCTTGCTCTATGGCTTCTTGAAAATGCTTTTGTAAAAGCACATAGATAGCACGTGAATGCTCAAAGGCAGAGCTATCTGGATCGCCAAAATGCCCAGGCGCATCACGCAAAAGAATGGCAAAGTTAATATTATTTTTACTCACAAACACATAACAAGCCTTAATAATAGATATTATACGCTCAAGACTTGTTTGGTCACCTTGTATTTCAAGATATTGATATACATCATGAGTCATCTTTGTACGTAATTCTTCTACAAGAGTAATAAATATATGTTCTTTATTTTTAAAATGACGAAAAATAGTACCCTCAGCAACGCCTGCTTCTGCTGCTAGCTGAGCTGTAGATGTGCGCAAATACCCTTGCTCGGCAAAGAGTTTCGCGGCGGTTTCAAGAATAAGTTGTTTTTTCATGCTATTTTTCAACAATATTTAGTCTAGCCTGCCTAGCAGCTTCCTGCTTCCGCTCCCTAGTTCCAAGTGGCTTTCTAGAATCAAAGTCCGCACTGCGCTCTTGGTGGCGGCAAAACACAAGAAAGCCCGTGTGCGCAACCATACGGTCATTGGGGCGCAAAC
>CAYJNE010000085.1:0-3487 GCA_964371345.1 uncultured Desulfovibrionaceae bacterium
ACATAGGTGGTGTCATCGTTCACATTATCAGAGTTAACCATAACCCTAATTTCACGCCCAGCCTGAATTGCATAAGCCTTGGCAACGCCATCAAAGGATGTGGCAATGCCCTCCAAGTCTTCAAGACGCTTGACATAATTTTCAAGCAATTCCTTACGAGCACCAGGGCGAGCACCTGATAATGAGTCCGCAGCCTGCACCAGCACCGCAAGTGCGGTTGAAGGCATTTGGTCCTCATGGTGAGCGGCTATGGCGTGGATAATATCCTTACCCTCAGTGTATTTTTTAGCAATATCTGCGCCTATAAGAGCGTGCGGGCCTTCCACTTCATGGTCAACGGCCTTACCAATATCGTGCAATAATCCTGCGCGCTTGGCCTTTTTAATATCCATGCCAAGTTCAGCAGCCATCATGCCGCAAAGGGCCGAAACTTCCAAGGAATGCTGTAGTACATTTTGGGTAAATGAAGTACGGTAACGCAACTGCCCAAGCAAGCGTACAATTTCAGGGTGAATACCGTGCACACCAGCGTCAAATGTGGCTTGCTCGCCAATTTCTCTAATTTGCACATCAAGCTCTTGCTCACATTTTTGGACAATATCCTCAATGCGGGCAGGGTGTATGCGCCCGTCTTGAATAAGACGCTCTAGTGCCATGCGTGCAATTTGACGCCTAAGCGGACTGTAGGCAGAAAGAATAACCGTTTCTGGTGTATCGTCAATGATGAGGTCAACGCCAGTGGCGGCCTCTAATGCTCTGATGTTGCGCCCCTCACGTCCGATAATCCTACCCTTCATATCTTCGCTGGGCAAGGTTACGGCTGTGACGGTTTGCTCGCCAACATAATCACCTGCATAACGCTGAATAACATTACAAATAATTTCTTTGGCTTTGCGGTCTGCTGTTTCTTTGGCTTCTGTTTCAATAAGCCTAATCATTTTAGCAGCTTCGTGGCGAGTGCGGTTTTCCACTTCCTCAAAAAGCCTTGTTTTGGCTTCTTCTGCAGTAAGACCTGACACTTCTTGCAAGCGTGTTTCTTGCTCGTTAATGCGCAAGTTAAGGTATTCTTCAGATTCAGCAAGAGTGCGCTCTTTGCGGGACAACTCTTTTTCTACATTTAATATTTCACGCTCTCTGGTGACAGCCGCTTCAAGCTTTTCTTCAAGGCGCACGCCAAGTTCATCCAAACGGCGTTGGCGTGATTTTAAATCTTTTTCACGTTCCTTCAAGTCGCTTTCAAGTTCACGCTTTTGGTTAAAAAGGTCATCTTGACCTTGAAGTACTATTTCCTTTTTCTGGGCTTGGGCTTCTTTGCGTGCTTCTTCCACAATGCGTTTGGCAAGCATGTTAGCATCGCCAAGGCGTTTGGAAACTAACATACGCTGCACAAACATGCCTATAACTAGGCATAAAAACGCAACACCCCCCACAATGACCAATGTCATCGTATCCATATAACCTCCTATAAAAACGGGCATTAACCCGATAAACACCGAAACATACACTAATCCAGCATACGTTCCGTAGCACGATTTTGGCCATGACATCTATTTGTAACTGCAAATAGAAATACATGACTATATGTCATTATAATACATGGGGGTATTTATGCGGAATGGACTTGATGAGGAAGATAAAATCCCCAGAATGCCGTGTGTTAATGCAGTGCAGAACCTAGTTTCCTAGGGGGGTGCCTCCACCTCTACGTTAGGTTTCCTCGCCCATAAATGGTGGGATACACACGGCAGAAATACTCAGCTCCCAATTTTTGCTTGTTAGGTTAGCACCGATTAAGCAAACACAAACCCTCCAGGGAGTTTATTCAATTATTGTCAAATCTTCTATTTTCGTAAGCAATTCTGAGGCACGTTCATGCACATCAACCATTTGCTTATTGGATTGTAACAAGTCATCCGCAAGCCCTAATACTAGAAAGGTCAACAAGAGTTCCTTGCTACTCCTCTCCCCCCGGGCTTTTAGGGTTTCAAAGCGTTCTTCAACGAGCTGTTTTGCACTTTCGATGCGGTCCTCTCCCACTCCTGCGCGGAAAGAAACATCAAGACCTAAAAGAGTAAAATTATATTCTTGCATAATATCTAAACCTTATGCCTGCTCAAGATCTTTAAGGCGTTCTAGCAACGCATCCACACGCTTTAAAACATCATCCTTGATCTGCTGTTCTTGTATTAACGCTTCTTTAAGAAGCCTATTTTCTTCTTTAACTGAATCCAATTCCGCCTCAGTGGTAGCCGCACTTTGCAGCATGAGGTTATACTCACGCTTTGTTTGCTCAGCCTCACCTACTAGACGTAATACATGTTCTTCTAGCTGATTAAAGATTTCCATACGCAAAAGCTAGCATTAAAATATTTAATAAGCAAGCAGTCTTTTGCTACTTTTTGCGCAAGGGAAGATTTTTTTGCTTCTCTCTTGCTATGCCAAGTTGGGCATTTGGTACATCCTTGGTAATAACAGAACCTGCCCCCACCAAGGCACCGTCACCAATACTCACAGGTGCCACAAGTGCCGTGTTACTGCCAATAAAAGCATTGCTGCCAATCTGCGTTTTATATTTATTAACACCGTCATAATTACACGTAATTGTGCCAGCCCCAACGTTGGCCCCTGCGCCCACGCTAGCATCGCCTATATAGCTTAAATGGCTAACTTTTGCACCTTTTTCCAATGTGGATTTTTTAACTTCCACAAAGTTGCCAACCTTACACTTATCCTTAAGCACAGCCCCAGGGCGTAAGCGGGCATATGGGCCCACATGGGATTCACTACCCACCGTAGCCCCTTCCATATGACAAAATGACAATATTTTAGCATGACTTGCAATGTGGCTATCCATAATCACACAATGCGACTGAATGCTTGCCCCACGCTCAACGTGGCTTTTACCATATATTTCGCATGGCCCAAAAATTTCTGCCCCAGGTTCAATATTTACATCTGGCCCTAGGCGCACAAGGTCTTTAGCATGTATAATCACCCCGCTTTCAAGGGCTTTTGTAACTATTTGCTTGCGTAAATTTTCTTCAGAATCTTCAAGTTCCAAAGGTGAATTTATTCCTAACAAGCTAGTATTATTACCACATTTTACTCCGAGCACGGGAATTTTAGCCCCCACAAGCAAGCCCACAAGGTCAGTAATATAATATTCCGCACTCTTATTATCGCATGTAATTTTTGGCAAAAATTCCTCAGCCACACGCAAATTTATATAATATAAACCAGAATTTACTTCACCACTTTCCGGCCCGTGAATTTTTTCATCATAATCCTTGGCCTCCACAATGGCTTGCACTTTGTCACCCTCACGCACCACTCGCCCGTAGCTACCAGCTTGCTCAACATCAAGGGTTGCGAAAGCTAAATCTGCCCCCTTGGCCTCCTGCAAAAAATGCTCAAGTGTAGTTGCATCAATAAGCGGAACATCGCCATTAATAACAATTACAGACTCATATCCTTCTTTTAATAATGT
>CAYJNE010000085.1:3587-6477 GCA_964371345.1 uncultured Desulfovibrionaceae bacterium
GGGGCTTCATGTGTTTCTAGCCCAATGCCATGCCCAAGGGCATGGGTGAAGTTTTCCGCAACTCCTTCATCTTCAAAAACATTATAAGCTTCGGCATAAATTTCAGAGCATTTTTTGCCAGGCCTAATGGCAGAAAGAGCCGCATCATGTGCGGTACGCACTATTTGCTGGGTAAGCATAAATTCTATGCTGTTTTCATCTCCCACCCAAAAACTGCGAGTCTGGTCTGAGCAATAATTATTAAGCCTTGCGCCAACGTCAATAAGTATGGGGCTATTTTCCACAATGGGCGTTTGACCTGGTGCATAATGTGGCAAAGCCGCATTGGGCCCCACGGCCACAATATTTGGAAAGGCCAACTCCGATGCCCCGTGCTCACGAAAAAATACTTCAATGGCCCATGAAAGATCTGCTTCTGTTCGCCCCACATGTAGCTCATTATACACCCATTCCATAAGTCGGTGATTTAACTCACAAGAACGCTTCATGCAGGCAATTTCATCGGCATCTTTAATAATGCGTAATGATTCCACCAAGCCTTTAGCCGAGCTTAAAGCAAGCCCAAGGCCAAGCTCACCAGCAAAGGCCACACTTAAGCTATTTTGCTCAATACCAATGCGTCCGCCAACTTTTTCACGAATAAATTTGCGCAGTTGTGTTGCCGCATTACCCTTATATATAAAAATATAATTTTCATCCCAAAGGCGTTTGGCCGCATCTAAATAGCGTGGGTCAGTGCATATCCAATCTTTTCCACTGCTTGTTATTAGAAGATAGCCCGAACTTTCGTTACATTGTGGGTCGTGCAATTCAAATCCAGAAAGATAAAAACGATTGGCTGCATGACTTATTAAAAGTGCATCAAGGCCACATGCACGCATTTTTACACGTAAATTTTCACGCCGCTGGCTATATATTTTTTCATTCATTGAAAAACTCCTTGAAGCGCATAATACATGCAGAAAGTAAATTTGCAAAGTGCCGCTTCTTGCCTTGACCCACGCAAAACATATCGTTATGGTAGTATATAGCAAAGTAAACTGTATACAGTGAGAAACTTATGTCAAAGCCCACAGTATCAAGTCTCAAAGTCTTAGATTTAGTCCCTTTTGGGCAAGAAAATCTTACGCAACGCAATTTTTTTGCCCTACGTCTTGAAAGCCCCAAATGGGAATCTTGGAAACCAGGACAATTTGTTATGCTCAGGCCGCAATCCTTTGGCCTTGACCTACCTTGGGCTAGGCCCTTTGGCATCTGCCAAGTGACAGACGATCACTTGGTGTGCTTTTTCCAAGTGGTAGGTAAGGGTACAGAGCGCATGGCCAAGCTCAAACCAGATGATATTGTTAATATTTGGGGCCCACTTGGTAACAGTTTTGCCATGGAGCCTGAAACCCCCACCCTGCTTTTAGCTGGCGGTATTGGCATTGTGCCCTTTGTAGGCTATGTGCAGACACATCCAAAACCTTGGAATGTGACCATGCTTTTTGGGCATAAAGGTGACAAAAACTGCTACCCTCTTGATAATATTAATGAGCGCATCACCGTGGATACTTTGCAAGAAAGCATCCCTGGAGATATTGAAAATTTTATTTACTCCATGCGTGAAAACATGGCGGAAATGGCAGAACAAAAAGGCCTTGTGCTAGCCTGTGGGCCACAACCATTCTTAAAAACTGTGCAAAAATTTGCCGCTGAACTTTCTGTGCGTACTCAACTTTCTTTAGAATCACGCATGGCTTGTGGCGTTGGTGCCTGCCTTGGCTGCGTTGCCACCACCACAGAGCATTGGCCCGTACAAGACAAAAAAAATTGGCCCATTCAAGTTTGCAACCATGGCCCCATTTTTTGGTCTGAGCATATCATACTAGATTAAATAATAAAAAGAGCCTATTATGGATATTAGCGTCACCCTATCTGGCCCCAAGCCCTTAGTCCTAAAAAATCCTATTATTCCCGCATCGGGAACATTTGGCTATGGGGTTGAGTTTGCAACTTATGGCGACCTTGCAACCCTTGGCGGTATTGTGGTCAAAGGCCTTTCCCTAAAGCCTCGTGCTGGTAACAAAACTCCACGCATAGCAGAAACCGCTTCAGGCATGCTCAATGCCGTGGGCTTGCAAAATGACGGCGTTGAATCCTTTGTTAAGGATAAATTACCTCGCCTACCATGGAAAGAAACTCCAATTATCGCCAATATTTACGCAACAGAGCCGCAAGAATTTGCAGAACTTGCGGACATTCTCACAGCAGAGGAAGGCATTGCCGCACTGGAAGTTAACATTTCCTGCCCCAATGTGAAGGAAGGCGGCATACTCTTTGGGCAAGACCCACGCATGGCGGCCCTTGTGACCGAGGCCGTATGCAAGGTAGCTAGGGATAAATATGTCATCATCAAGCTTTCACCCAATGTGACAGACATTGCCGCCATTGCCCGTGCGGTGGAAGAAGCAGGTGCGCACGCAGTTTCTTGCATAAACACCCTTGCTGGCATGGGCGTTGACCTTAACACACGCAAGCCGCTCCTCGCCAATGTCATTGGGGGACTTTCTGGCCCCGCCATAAAACCTGTTGCTTTGCGCTGTGTTTGGCAAGTGGCAAATGCAGTGAAAATTCCAGTCATTGGACTTGGCGGCATTAGCAATGCCCGTGATGTGCTGGAATTTATACTAGCTGGCGCACATGCCGTACAAGTGGGCACGGCAAACTTTATGCAACCTGACATTTGCTTTAACCTAGCCGATGAAATTATAGAACTTTGCCAAGAACTTAACATTAATAGCCTTGACGAATTACGTGGCTCTTTGAAAGTAGGTTAATTTTTTGGGGGGAAGGGAAAAACCTTTTCTTCAGAAAAGTTTTTCCCCTTCCCCCCAGACCCCCCATCCCT
>CAYJNE010000086.1:0-6470 GCA_964371345.1 uncultured Desulfovibrionaceae bacterium
GGCCAAACGCAGGTACACCCTGCCCCATAAGCACACCTTTGACAATACCCTCACGATCAATGGCATATGATATGGCCCTGCGCATACGCACATCTTGAAATAAGGGGTGCAGCATATTAAAACCCATGAACACATACATTGACGACAAATATCTATACTTATTAAATTTTTCATCCCACTGTGGGCCGCTAGTCTGGCGCAAATATTGCTGTGGGGTTAAGTTCATCACATCAAGCTTACCAGAGCGTGTTTCCAAAAACATGGTGGAAATATCGGGGATAATTCTATAAGTCACCTGATCTATGTAAGGTTTGCCCATAAAATATGTGGGCGAGGCACTTAAGGTCACACGCAGGCCCGTCTCCCAAGTTTGTAAGCGGTAAGGCCCAGCCCCAATAGGTTTGCGAGCAAATGGCGTATTGCGTAAGTCTTGCCCCTCTAAGATATGCTTTGGCAAAATGGCACTCATCCAAGAGCTAAGAGCCCTTGCAAAATATTTTTCATAAGTTACTTCAAAGCTATATCGGCCAGTTTTACGAAATTCCTTAACCTGCGAAAAATCTCCAGCATAGGGTGAAGCCGTTTTAGGGTCAGTTACGATTTTCCATGTAAATTCAACATCATCTGCTGTAAGCTCCACTCCATCTTCCCACAAAATACCTTGGCGCAAAGTAAAGCGCAAAAGCTTGCCGTCATTTTCTATACTATGGCTTTCAGCGGCATAGTTTTCAATTTGTAAATCTTTGTTATATTTAAGTAATGATATAAAAATCAAACCAGCAACATCATGCGATGCCGAATCTGTGGCAAGATAGGGAATTAAGTTTGAGGCCTCACCAATACTACCAAAAACAATATGTCCACCATACTTATTTAAATCCCTATTTTCATTAGCATAAACCACTTCAAAATGCATCGCACAGAGCAATACGCACAGAAAACCTAGTCCAAAACTATGAATTTTTGGTCGATTAGCAAAAAAAACATTCACAAAATTATACATTTAAATATCCGTTTTTTATATAAAATTTTAAATACACCGCAAAAAGTTGCTATCACATGCATAGTTTTCCTTGAAAAAAATTATGCCTTGCGTTACGTTGAATATGCTAGAAACTATTTCCTTGTAAAGCCTTTATCAATTGCCTGCATTGTGAGCTCTTTTGGACTTTAGTGGTATTGTTCAAGCAATGTCAGCATAAAATGCGTACGTTTTACGCCCCTTATAAGGTTTATCAACATGACCCGAGCGGAAAAAAATGCCTTGCGCACGTTGGTACAAAGTTTCAATCACGAAAGCATACTTGAATACGTCAGGGACAGTGGTCAGTATATCCTGTCTGAAGGCGGTGTGCAAAAACTAAATATCACCCAAAATAATGCCGTTTGGGAAATTGCTGGCACTATTCAAGGTGAAGATTTTCAAGTATATACGCCAGAATTAATCATCAATCTTGATGATTATACACTAAGACAGCAATGTAATTGCTCAGAATCTTTTTCTGGCGTTTGTAGGCATGTGGCTGCCATTGCACTGCATGTCCTAAATGACCTTCGTGAGGACGATGAACCAGAAGATAACGGCCCAAATAGGGCCGATTGGAAGCTTAGCTTTCGCTCCTTCTTCGCAACAGAAATGGAACCAGAGCCAGGCCGCCACTATCTTATTTTCCGCTTCTATCCAGAACCGGGGCGGCTTTCTGTGGCCTTTTTTAGGGGTCGCCAAAATAAATCTGGCATCTCCGCTGTACATACTGAAATTACCCTTGAGCAAATTTTACGCAACCCAGAGTGGTGCGAGCAATCCCCTCAACTTATGGACGTGGCAAGGCAAATCGGCCAGCACCAAGATTATTATGGGCATAAGGTAGAAATACCCGAAGGTCTTGTTTCTTGGTTTTTCTGGGCTGTGCGCAATGAGTATTATATTTTTTGGAAAGACTCCGAAAAAATTAGCCATATCGAAAGCACAACCTTTGTACTCAAGCTAAAACCTGAAATATCCTCAGAGGGCTTTAGCTTTTCCTTACTCTTATTGCACGAAGGCAGGCCCCCCATTTCCCTCATGCAGCAAACAGAAGATGACGTCACCTTTCACGGGCAAATGCCCATTTGGGTTTGCTACAATAAGAATTTTTATCCTGTGCAAACTGGCCTTAATCTTTCCCTTATTTATGATTTGCTCTACACAAGGCCCGTGGTTCCGCATGAGGAAATATCAGAATTCTTAGACAGAGTTTGGACAAGGCTACCCGCCACCAATCTATTTGAGCCGCAAAACTTCCTAAAGCTCATGGCCCCAATTTTTCAGCCAGCTACCTATAATCCCAAGCTATTTCTTGATGAAGAAGGTAGCCTACTTACCCTTGAAATTGAAAATATTTATGAAACCATACACGGCGAATTTTTGCTAAATGGCCCCAACCCCGACTTCCAAACTGGCAGTTATTCCTACAGTAGTTCCACCTTCCTTGTGCGCAGGCACCAAGCAGAAGAAGCAGAGCTTTTGGAAATGCTTTCCAATATGGGCTTCCAACAGCGTAGTAATAAGTTGTGGTTCTTAGAGCCAGAGGAGGCCATTGCCTTCTTGCTCGACTCATACCCAACACTTTTGGAAACATTTAGGGTATATGGCGAAAAAGCACTTTCTCGCTACAAAGTGCGCAAAACTCAATCTGTCATCACAGCCACCGTGGAAAGTGAAGAAAAAGAAAAATGGTTTAACCTTGATATTAATATTGAATATGACGGGCAATCCATACCCTTGGAAACCATTTGGAAGGCGTGGATTAAGGGCAAACGCTATGTGCAATTAAAAGACGGCTCCTATGCAAGCTTGCCTGAGTCATGGCTTGAAAAAATTGCGCATAAATTACACGCTCTTGGGCTTGATACCACCAAGCCACCGCAGCAAAAATTCCAGCAATTTGAAGCACCTATACTGGACAACCTCCTAGATGACTTCCCCACTGTGCATACAGACTCATTTTGGAATAATTTACGTGATAAAATCCGCAATTTCCGTGAAGTACGCACCATTGCCCCCCCAAGAGGCCTCAATGCAGATCTGCGCGCCTACCAGCAGCAAGGTATTTCATACCTTAACTTCCTCTCAGAGTATGGTTTTGGGGGCATATTAGCTGACGAAATGGGCCTTGGCAAAACTGTGCAAACATTGGCATTTATTCAGCATATGGTTAACAACAAACTGGAAGGGCCAAACCTTATTATTGTGCCCACCTCTGTTTTGCCAAACTGGGACAGAGAGGCCGAAAAATTTGTACCTGAGCTAAAACGCTTAATTATTTATGGAACACGCCGTGAAAACATGTTTAAACAAATTGCTGACTGTCAACTTGTTATCACAACATATGCCCTTTTGCGCCGTGACCTAGAAGAATTTGAAAAATATGAATTTAACACCATAATTCTTGACGAAGCACAAAATATCAAAAATCCCAACACCATAACCGCACGTTCTGTACGGCATATCAATGCCAGAATGCGCCTTTGCTTATCTGGCACACCCATTGAAAATAATTTATTTGAATTATGGTCATTGTTTGAATTTCTTATGCCAGGATTTCTTGGCTCACAGCACTCTTTCCAGCGTGGCATCGTCAAACCAATTAAAGACGGTGACGCAGAAACCCTTGATTATTTACGCACCAGAGTGCGTCCATTTATCTTGCGCCGTACCAAGGCAGAGGTGGCAAAGGATCTTCCGCCCAAGGTGGAAAGCGTCACTTGTTGTGCCTTGGAAGAAGCCCAAGCAGAACTCTACACAGCCCTTGCCCAAAAGCTCAAAGCCCAAGTACTTGCAGATGTTGACGAAAAAGGCATTGGCAAGAGCCAAATGTCCATTCTTGATGCGCTTCTCAAGTTGCGTCAAATCTGTTGTCACCCACGCTTGTTGAAGATAGACATTCCCGGATTTTCCAACAACTTACCTTCGGGTAAATTTGATGCCTTTAAGAATATGGTCATGGACATTGTGGAAGGTGGGCATAAAGTGCTTGTATTCTCGCAATTTGTGCAAATGTTGCACATCATACGCCAGTGGCTGCAAGCCTCAGAAATTCCCTTCTGCTACCTTGACGGCGGCAGTAAAAACCGTTTTGAGCAGGTGGATTTATTTAATAATGACCCCTCAATACCCATATTCCTAATTTCATTAAAGGCTGGCGGAACGGGGCTTAACCTTACTTCCGCCGACTACGTTATTCACTACGACCCGTGGTGGAACCCCGCTGTGGAAAGCCAAGCCACAGACAGAACACACCGCATCGGCCAAACTAGACAAGTATTTTCTTACAAGCTGATTTGCCAAAATACAGTTGAGGAAAAAATACTAAAGCTACAAGATGCTAAGCGAGGTGTTGCCGAGGCCATTATCCCAGGACAAGATGCACTACATTCTCTCACCAGAGAAGATTTGGAAATGCTCTTTGATGTTTAATTAATTCATGTCATTATAGACAAAAAAACCACAAAAGGCCGCCATGCGGCCTTTTTTTGGCCTCATGTCAAAAAAAGTTTTGAATAATTCTACAAAAACTTAATTTTTTTTTGACATTACACTTTTTTTACTCTATATACGCAGAAATATTTTTGTATTTTTCATTTTAATACGTCTACCAGATACTGGTTTAGACGTTTTGTTGTGTCATTTTTTTGGGCGTTTTTCGCATCAATGCGTATATATTGACAATTGTGGCACAGGCTTTGCAAATACTAAAATTACGTCAAACAACCGACATTTGGGCCTGCTTTTATAGTCCACTTGGTTGCTGACAATCGTCAAATCTATTTTATAAAACTTGCTGTTTAGCAAATAAATCATTAGAGGTGCACCCGTGTTTGCCACTCGTTACATTGCCATATCTGTTTGTTTATTGCTACTTGCAACCGCCAGTAATGCCTTTGCAGAAATTACTGCCCGCTCCGCAATCCTTATGAATATGACCACGGGGCGCATTTTATACAAGCAAAATCCATATGACCTCATTCCTCCAGCATCCTTAACCAAGGTGCTTAGTATGTATGTTGCCTTGGATATGGTTAAGAACAAAAAAACATCTCTAAAAAGCACTACTAAAGTTAGTGCCGCCGCCGCAAGCACTGGCGGCTCTAAAATGCGCCTAAGAAAGGGCGAAAAAATCACCATTGAAAAATTACTCATGGGCATGGCAGTTTCATCTGGTAACAATGCATCCCTTGCCACAGCTCAGGCCCTTGCTAAATCAAGTAGCGACTTTGTAAGCCTTATGAATGCCAAGGCAAAACAACTTGGCATGCGCAACAGCACATTTAAAAACCCGCACGGTCTCCCCGCTGATGGGCAATTTACCACCGCCTATGACATGCTAAAAATGGCCAGAAGCTACATGCGTGCGCACCCTCAGGCCATGCGCTTTCACAACACAAAATCTTTCACACATAATGGCATTGTGCATAAATCAACCAACAAACTCCTTGGTACAGTAAAGGGTGTTAATGGCCTTAAAACTGGCTGGACCATTGCCTCAGGACATAACCTTATATTTACCGCAAAACGTGGCAATGTACATCTTTTAGGTGTTATTCTAGGTGGTAAGGGGCGTGTAAAGCGCGATAATGAAGCAAAAAAACTAATAGAAGCAGGCTTTGCAGCACCCAACTCCGCAGCTAAGGTCGCCCGCAAAGTGGGCAAACAACGCTACAGCGCAAGCAAAAAATAAAATAACTTAGCACCAGATATAAAACATAATTTTACAAAACCAACAACAAAACCCAACCTTGACAAAGCATACTACCTAAGGCAAAAGCACCTAACGAGCCAACTTAGCTCAGTTGGTAGAGCAACTGATTCGTAATCAGTAGGTCGGCGGTTCAATTCCGCCAGTTGGCTCCATAAATTTTAAGCGCTTATAGCATAGTCCTGTAGGTGCTATTTTCTTATATATGCCATTTGCCCCGCTCCTGCCCCGCTAATTAAAGTTATGGAAGATTAAAAATGATGATACTTGCAAGCAAAATGGATTAGGTTTCGGCTCTGCATTTCGGGGGTTAAGGGGTACTCCCCTTACCAGTTCCCCAAGGTCAAATATCATTTGTCCGTACAATGGGGGATACTGGCTTATGCTTTTTCCTGCATGGCAAAGGGTGCTATTTGAAATCACAGCCTAAAGTGATCTGTGCTAATAAATGCTTAGTGCAGCTCATGGCGTAAAATTGCGCCGTGGTGTCATTGTCGAAAATTCGACCGTGGAAGTGCTTAAAACTTTCTCGCTTATATGAGGGATAAACTTTCGGTTACTTCACTCGCCAAAAGTGGCGGTTGTGGTCATAAGCCCCTCGGTTAAACTTAGGCAGTATCACTCGTCAAAAATAACAGATGTTCATTTTAATTTTTGACTTATACCCTTGCGACATTTGCTACAAATGCTACAAAATCACATAAGCAAGCCTACCCCATGTACGTACACGAA
>CAYJNE010000087.1:0-6443 GCA_964371345.1 uncultured Desulfovibrionaceae bacterium
TGCTGCGTCAGTGGAAAATTTTAGTCGGGTCATTGGGGAAAGACCCAACTCCCCTCCTAAAATATTTCACTTCCTTGCATCTAACCATTTTTGAACGTACTGTGGGTGCTACAAAGAAAGTTAAAACCCTTAATGCTTACCCCACAAAGGGGTAAGCATTAAGGGCATTAAAAGTTTTTAAGGGGGGTCTGGGGGGAAATTTTTCCAAAAATTTCCCCCCAGAAAACTCTTATAAAAAATTTCAAAAAGGATAAACTATGGCAATTTATATTTCTGGTTCCATGGCATATGACCGCATTATGACTTTTCAGGGTAATTTTAAGGACTCCATTGTTGACGGTACCTTACATACCATTAGCATTAGTTTTATGGTTGACCGTATGGAAGAAAAGTTTGGCGGTTGTGCTGGAAATATTGCCTACAGTCTTGCATTGCTTGGTGAGGCACCATTGGTGCTTGCCAGCGTGGGGCGTGATTTTGGGCCCTATGCCGAGCATATGAAGGCCTTGGGTTTGCCCTTTGACGGCATAGTGCAAGATGATGAATTATTTACAGCTTTATGCTATATTACTACTGACTTATCCAATAATCAAATTACGGGTTTTTATCCTGGGGCCATGAGCTTGCCTTGCAAGTATAGCTTTCCAAAATTAAATAAGGATAACGACTTAGCCATAGTTTCACCAGGTAATATGAATGATATGCGTGCGCTTGCTTCATATTATAAGCACAATGCTTTACGTTATATTTACGACCCAGGCCAGCAGTTACCAGTGCTTGAGGCTGAGGATTTGCTAAGTGGTATTGCTGGTGCGCATATTGTGACCATGAATGATTATGAGCTTGAGATGACTAGCCAAAAAACAGGCAAAACTACGGCTGAAATTCAGGCCCTACCCACATATTTTATAACTACCTTTGGCGAAAAAGGGTCTATGGTTATGGGTGAGGGAAAAAGCGTTGATATTGCACCAGTAAAAGTTGAAAGTGTGCTTGACCCCACAGGAGCGGGCGATGCGCACCGTGCAGGGCTTTTGAAGGGCTTAAGCGTGGGCATGGATGTTTTTGAGGCCGCAAAAGTTGCCTCAACAGCCGCAAGCTTTGCTGTGGAGAAGTTTGGAACACAGTTGCACCAGTATACTCATCAGGATTTTTCCTATCGTTATTTTTATACTTTTGGAAAGCCTAGCAAGAGTTTATTTTAGTATTTTATTTGGTTAAATAGATTTTTATGCTTAATGACAATGCCCCCAATGCAGAGGAGTTACAAGCCATGCAAGCCTTGGCGCGTGAGCTTGAGGAGCATAATTATCGCTATCATACCCTTGATGACCCCATAATTTCTGATGCCGAATATGATGCCTTGTTTAATAAGCTACAGGCATTTGAGGCAAAATATCCCCAATATAAATTGCCCAATTCGCCCACTACTAGAGTGGGTGGTGGGCTATTAAAAGAACTTGAAAAAAGGGCCCATAGTCAGACTATGTACGGCCTTGATAATGTCTTTGATGCTACAGAATGGGACGACTGGGTACAAAAGATGCAGCGGGCCGTAGACGGGGTTAGCCTTGAATTTTGGTGTGATCCAAAACTTGACGGCCTTGCCCTTGAGCTTGTGTATGAGCAGGGTGAACTTGTGGCGGCCCTAACCCGTGGTGACGGGGAGGTGGGCGAGGTTGTTACTGAGGCCATACGCACCATTAAAAATATTCCTTTACGGCTTTTGAATGCTCAAAATGTACCAGCACTCTTGGAGGTGCGTGGCGAGGTGGTCATATATAAGGCCGACTTTGCCAAGCTCAATGTCAAACAAGAGGCTAAGGGTGATAAGCTTTTTGCCAACCCTCGTAATGCGGCGGCAGGGGCTGTGCGTCAACTTGATGTTAGCGTTACGGCAAGTCGCCCACTTCGCTTTTTTGCCTATGGGGTTGGGCGAGTTGATTTTGACAATGTTCCTGCTTGGCAAAAACATAGTGAGCTTATGCAAGCACTTA
Source organism: uncultured Desulfovibrionaceae bacterium (assembly GCA_964371345.1). Lineage (GTDB taxonomy): Bacteria > Desulfobacterota > Desulfovibrionia > Desulfovibrionales > Desulfovibrionaceae > CAYJAD01. The sequence continues at coordinate 1,998 of CAYJNE010000087.1, forward strand.
GTGATTTTGGGTTTTCTACACCGCCTAATGGCAAGCAGTGTGTGGGCAAGAATGCAGTGCTAGACTATGCGCAAAGCGTTCAAGATAATAGAGAAAATTTCCCCATGGAGATAGACGGGGCCGTCATAAAACATAATGATCTTGAAGCCCAAGTAGCTCTTGGTTTTACGGCCCGTGCTCCACGTTTTGCGGTGGCCTTTAAGTTTCCTGCCATGCAAGTGCAAACTGTGCTTGAGGATATTTTCATACAAGTGGGACGTACTGGGGTGTTAACTCCTGTGGCTGTGCTTAAACCTGTGAATGTGGGCGGGGTAATGGTTAGCCGTGCCACTTTGCACAATGAGGATGAAATTAAGGCCAAGGACGTGCGCATTGGAGATACAGTCATAGTGCAAAGGGCTGGCGATGTCATACCAGAAGTGGTGGGTCCAGTGCTTAGTTTAAGACCAGTCGATGCCAAAGAATATGATTTTCCGCATATTTGCCCTGTGTGTAATGAACCCGCCCAAAGGGAGGAAGGCCAAGCCGCATGGCGTTGTGTTAATTTATCTTGCCCTGCGGTGCGTATGCAGAGTATTAAGCACTTTGTGTCCAAGGCTGGGCTTGATGTGCAGGGCATTGGGCAAAAGTGGATTGAGCAATTGGTACTGGCTGAACGAGTACGCAATGTTGCGGATTTATTTACGTTGACTGTTGATGAGTTGCTTGCCTTTGAGCGCATGGGCGAGGTTTTAGCCCAAAAATTTGTGGATGCCTTTATAAAGGCTAAGCAAGGTGCAAAATTATCACGTTTAATATCTGCCCTTGGCATTAGGCATGTGGGTGAGCAGACGGCCAGAATGCTTGCAAAGCACTATAAAAATATACAAGAAGTTTCCAAGGTAAGTCATGCAGAACTCATGGCCTTGCCAGACATTGGGCCAGAGGTGGCAACGTCCATTAGGGCTTTTTTTGATAGTGAGAGCAATGTAGAACTGCTTGAAAAATTGCGTGAGCTTGGGCTTGACCCGCAGGTTGAAGAAGTACAGCAAACAGGGCAGAGTGGACCGCTTTTTGGTAAAAAAGTATTGTTTACTGGTACGCTGACTATGCCAAGGGGTAAGGCCACGGAGATGGCTTTATCTGCAGGGGCGGAAGTTGTTAGTGCCGTTAGTAAGAAGCTTGATTATTTAGTTGCAGGGGAAGCCGCAGGGAGCAAGCTTGAGAAGGCGCAGAAGCTTGATATAGCAATTATAGATGAAGCCGAATTTTGTAAAATGGTTGGTGACGTAGAGGTTTGGAAAATAGAAAGCAAGGATGAAGCTGTAGAGTTCTCGTCTGCTATTCAAGGCAGTTTGTTGTAGTGAAGTCCTAAAGTATTATAAAAGGCATGGATTACCACGCCAAACTTTATTTGGCTCGCAATGACAGTGTGTAATTATTTTTGAATTAAAGTCTTATATATAGCGAAACTTTGTTTAGGTCATTGCGAGGAGCCGTTAGGCGACGTGGCAATCCATAATTTTTTTGTGAAAGTATAGAGCTTAATACAACCATCCCCGAAGGGGGTGGCGTTAAAAGTTTTTAAGGGGGGTCTGGGGGGAAATTTTTTCAAAAATTTCCCCCCAGAAAATCCCAAATAAAAAATAAAAAAGGAAATATCATGGCAGTATCAGTAATAATATCGGGTGCATGTGGTCGAATGGGTAAGACTTTGGTGGAGCTTGCCAAGGTGGGGGCTGATTATAATTTGGTGGGTCTTTTGGAGCATAAGGATTATGTGCATTTGGCAAGCGAGCATGATTGTTTGATTTCGTCTAATGCTGAGGAAATTCTACCAAAGCTTAAAGGTGCTGTTATTATTGATTTTACATCACCAGAATCTAGTCTTGCTACGGCTAAAATTGCCGCAAAGCATGGTAATCCTGTGGTTATTGGCACCACTGGCTTTGATGATGCGCAAAAAGAGGAGCTGGCAGGGTATGCCAAGCAAACGCCTATTTTTTGGGCCCCAAATATGAGTATTGGTGTAAATGTTTTATTGAAGGTTTTGCCAGAGTTAACTCGTATGCTTGGTGAGGATTATGATATAGAAATGGTGGAGTTGCACCATAATAAGAAGAAAGATTCGCCAAGTGGAACGGCCTTAAAGTTAGCTGAGTGCTTGGCAGGGGCAAGGGATTGGGATTTGCCAGAGGTTGCTTGTTATCACCGTGAAGGTATTATTGGTGAGCGTCCTAAGAAGGAAATGGGCATTCAGACCATACGTGGTGGGGATGTGGTTGGTGTGCATACTATGTATTTTATGGGTGCTGGTGAGCGCATTGAGGTAACGCATCAGGCGCATTCAAGGGAGACATTTGCTCAAGGTGCGTTAAGGGCTGCTAAGTGGCTTGAAAAGAAGAATGCTGGGCCATTGTACAGTATGCAAGATATTTTCTAGATTTTTTATTGTGTTTTTTTTCATATTTGTGTAACATTGCTCTAGCAAAACACATAAACTAGGTGAATGTCCTTAAATATGTGGTATTTGGTGATGTCTGTTTCAGGCAATTCTATATTATTATTTAAGTGGGGTTAACATGCCGCAAGTTGCAGCTCGTATTAGCAGTGATCAAGAGCGTTGGCTTAAAGATTATTTTCGTACTAAAAGTGCCGGTGCAGAATTTATTTTGCCTTGGGCTGTGGATACGTTTTTTCGAGCCATTTCAGCTATTAAGAGCATATTTAGCCCCGCAGAACTTAAGGCCATAGTTGAGGCCCATAAAGACCTTAAATTATTGCCAGATCACACCCGTCTTTCCTATTTGCATTTGCGGGTTATGGATGCTTGTGATGTGAATAATGTGCATGTGAAGCATGGGGCCGCAAAAACCCACCTTGAAACCAAGATAAAACGCCTTGATGATACTCAAGCCACAGCCCTTATGGTATGGGCTTCTGCTTTTTGGGTGAGCAAAAATTGCTCTGCCGATAGCTTGGATGAGTACATAAAGGCTTATTAGAATTTCCCCATAATTTGAATAGTCCCACCATGTTTTTGCATTGTTTTTTGGGGTAGTTATGTCTTTGTTTGTAATTTTTAAAGACATGGATTGTCGCGAAAAAACGCAATGTATTTCTGTTGTTAACATAGCTCTTGAGGCGTTTTTTCTCACAATGACTTCATTTAATGTCGAGAGTAACTGCGAGGAATGTCGCTTCGTGGGTTGTGCTTAAAAATAATTCTAATAGCGACATGACGCGGCAGTCCATGCATTTGAAAACTTCATTAAATAGAAATATTATTTCTGAAAATAAGTTTGCACCCACCATACGTGAAGCCTATACTATTTTAAATCAGCGGTTTGAAATAGCCAAAAGTGACGCACCGCAAATATGCGCCCGTGTTTTACTAATGCATGTCTTAAATGTAGACGCAGTGCATTTAGCAACTCACCCCAAAGAAAATATCAGCCCCGAGCAGTGGACGCACCTTAATGCTCTTGCTATGCGCCATGAAGAAGGCGAGCCCTTAGCCTATATTATAGGATATAAGGAATTTTATGGGCGCAATTTTTTGGTCAATGCGCATACGCTAATTCCTCGCCCCGAAAGCGAAGATGTGTTAGATGCTGCATTGTCAGCCTTGCATACTAAATCGCCTCGCTTTGTGGATGTGGGTACGGGCAGTGGTTGTCTTGGTATAAGCCTTGCGGCAGAGCGGGCAGGGGCCACGGGCATATTGCTTGATATAAGTGCCGATGCTCTGGATGTGGCTAAGAAAAATACTGTAAATTTGGGTGTTGCACCGCAGGTTGGGTTTGTTCTGGGCGATTTATGCAAGCTACCTTTAGCGGCAAATAGTTTTGACTTGATTATTTCTAATCCGCCTTATGTAAGTGAGAGCGAATATGCAGAGCTTTTGCCCAACGTACGAGATTATGAGCCAAAGTCTGCCCTTGTGCCTAAACTTTTTGAGCATGAAAATGATGCACTTGGCCTCTCACACATTAAATATATAGCAAAGGCCGCCCCTGTATTATTAAGGCAAGGTGGAGTGTGCGTGATTGAGCATGGATATATGCAAGGTATGCATGTGCGCAGTATATTTGAAAAAGACAACCAGTGGATCAGTGTAGAAACTGGTAAAGACCTAGGCGGCCTTGATAGATACTGCATTTGTAAGAAGGTGTGAAAAAAAATTTTAAAAAAAATCCATTTTTTACTTGCCAAGCGGCGTTCTTTTCAGTACATATCCCATTCGCTGCTGGCGTAGCTCAATTGGTAGAGCAGCTGATTTGTAATCAGCAGGTTGCGGGTTCAAGTCCCATCGCCAGCTCCACAAATTTACGGAGCAGCCGAATTTAAGGCTTGTTCTAAGGCCCGCAGAGGTCTGCATGCTTTAAGCTTATTAGAGCAAGTCTGCAAAAGTGGTGGAGTTCCCGAGTGGCCAAAGGGAACAGACTGTAAATCTGTCGTCGTACG
>CAYJNE010000088.1:0-6361 GCA_964371345.1 uncultured Desulfovibrionaceae bacterium
CAAGTGGTGTGCCCACCCCCATAAGGTAGCGTGGTTTATGCTCTGGCAAAAGTGGAGCTGTATGATATAAAAACTCCATCATTTCGGGCTTGCTCTCACCCACAGAAAGTCCGCCTATGGCAAAGCCGTCAAAATCAAGGCCGCACAACTCCTCCACTGAGCGGGTGCGCAAATCCTTAAAAAATCCACCTTGGGTTATGGCAAAAAGTAAATTATGCCCACTACCTGCTGGATATGCCTCACGAGCTCGCTTGGCCCAGCGCGTGGTTAGGGCAAGGGATTTTTCTGTATAATTGTAGTCTGCGCCGTAGGGTACACATTCATCCAAAACCATCATAATATCAGAATTTAAATTGCGCTGAATTTTCACAACGCTTTCTGGTGTGAACATATGCTTTGAGCCGTCAAGGTGGGAGCGAAACTCCACCCCCTCTTCACTAATCTTGCGTAAAGAACTTAGGCTAAATACTTGAAAGCCTCCGCTATCGGTCAAAATGGGTTTGTCCCATGCAGAAAATTCATGCAAGCCCCCACGCCTTGCCACAAGTTCATCGCCTGGGCGCAAATAAAGGTGATAGGTATTACCTAAGATAATTTCTGCTTGCAGGGCGTTTAAATCATCGGGAGCTATGGCCTTAACGGAAGCCACTGTGCCAACTGGCATGAAGATTGGAGTTTGCACAGTGCCGTGGGCTGTGTGCAACTCACCCCTACGGGCGGTACCGTCAGTTGTGTGAATGGTGAATTTTCCTACGTTGTTCATGGTCACATGATAATGTAGGAAATTAGAAATGTCTATTGAGTTAAACCTTACAACACATTTTCACGTATTGTAAGGTTCAACCAACTATGTTCTTACTTCATCTTGCGCCGAGGCATGAGGAATAATATGTTCAAACTCTAGGCTCTTTTGGTCTTGAGCTACAGAAATATCATGATTTTTCTGTAGATTTAGCCAAAAGTCTGCACTTGTTCCAAAATATTTTGCAAAACGTAGAGCCGTATCAACAGTTACAGCCCTACGTTCTTTCACTATATCCGCAATGCGACTTGCAGGTACCTTAATGGCCAACGCAAGTGCGTGAGGAGTAATGGATAAGGGCAGTAAAAATTCTTCCCTTAACACTTCCCCTGGATGTGTCCGTATTCTTGGTCTTGTATTCATATATTGCTTCACTTGGTTTTCTTTGTTTCTTGTTTTCTTTATTTGTTTCTTTACTTCTTTGTTTCTTGTTTTCTTACTAAATAGTATCAACTAAATATATGACTGCTAAAATATTAATGATAATCTGTGATTTCCACATCATGGGCCTTATCATTATTCCATGCAAAACAAAGTCTATAACGATCATTAACCCTAATGCTATACGTTCCCTCACGATCTCCCACCAACTTTTCAAGGTGATTGCTTGGTGGAATCCGTAAATCTTGAATAGATGTTGCAGCTTCAAGCATGTCTAGCTTCCGCAAAGCTGCTTTTTGTATCTGCTTAAAAACTATAGAATCACGATTGTTAAATAATTCTTCAGTTTTATTACATTTAAAACTTTCAATCATAACTATATTCCTAACCGTTAAAATTTATAAAACACTCCAGCCATAATTTCTCTCCTTTTAATTAAAAGTTAATAAATTTAACTAAGCGATACATTCCTTCTTACGCTTATCGCTTATTGCAGACTTTATAACGCTTACTGTTTAACGGTCAATATCGTACATTAAGTATAATGTCAATCAGAAACAAGTATTTTCCCCTCCCCAAAAATAAAGCCGACCCCCATTGGGTCGGCTTTGGTGTATTCAGGTATTACAAAACCACAAAACTTATTGTATATAGGTAGGAATATTTATAAAAACATTACGTGTAAATGAAAGCATCCGCTCCATAATCCATGGCAAAGCTAGGAGCAATGCCACAAACATAGACAAAATCTTTGGAATAAAAGTTAGCGTCATTTCTTGAATTTGGGTTGCGGCTTGAATAATACTCACAACAACCCCCACGGTTAAACCAACACCCAACATGGGCAGAGACATCATCAAACAAAGCTCAATGGCTTGACGGCCAAAACCAACAACAAATTCAGGTGACATACTATTACTCCTATAAAATAAATGAGTTTACTAGCGAACCAACTAGCAGGTTCCAACCATCAACCATTACAAACAATAATAACTTAAAGGGCATAGATACCATCATTGGCGGTAGCATCATCATACCCATAGCCAAAAGTACACTTGAAATAACCATATCCAACACTAGGAATGGAATATAAATTAAAAATCCTATGGTAAATGCGGTCTTTAGCTCACTAATAACATAAGCCGCAGCAAGCATTAAAGTAGGCACTTCGTCTTTATTTTTGGGGGCTTCCATGCGTGAAATGGCATAGAATACAGAAATATCTTTTTCACGAGTGTGTTTGAACATAAAGGTGCGGATAGGAACTTGCGCACGATCCAAAGCAACACGATAGTCAATAGTTTCGCTTAAATATGGTTGCAGTGCAGTATCATTAATTTGCTTGCCCACAGGGTACATAATAACCACAGTCATGAATATGGCGAGCGAGGCAAGAATTTGAGTTGGGGGTAGTTGTTGTACACCCATGGCTTGGCGTAAAAAGCTAAATACAATAATAATACGTGTAAAGCTTGTTACGGTAAGCATAATGGCTGGAGCCACAGATAATATGGTCAACAAGAAAAGGATTTCAAGTAGAACTGTAACCTTTTCAGGGTCAGAAGCACCACCCGAAAGGGTCAACTGTAGGGGGGGCATAACAAGGTCTTGTGCGGCAAAGGCCAAGACTGGCGTTAACGCTACAAAAAGGAGGCTACAAAAACTCGTCGTCAGATTTTTGGCGTTGAGCCTTGTCCATAACGTCCTTAAAATCCATGTTATTTTCGTCTTCATCATCTGCGGTTTCCTTCAAAAGGGTTATTTGGTGGTCGGTGACCCCAAGTAATAACCTTTTATTCAAAAACCGTACCACCATAAGACCCTTGCGGGGTCCGAGCGGTAATTGGCTCTCAAGACGCAATCCGTCACGGGGAAAAGCCCCAGGCTTTGGCAAAAAATTGAATCGTCCGTATTTACGCACAAGCCAAACCACACCATAAAGCACAGCTAATAATATTAGAAGCGTACCTATTGCTTGAATGTAACCACTCCAAGTAAAGGCACTTTCCATAGGCATGGGTACAGAATTGGCGGCCGTGGCGGCTCCATTTACTGCTTGCTCAGCCACTTTTTCAGCAACTTGGGCGGCAGTGTCAGCCACAGGTGCTGTGCCACTACCAGCAGCACTGGCGGCGTCAGAATTATTTGCGGCTTTGGCAGCTATATCTGACGCAACTTCTGTTTTTTGTGTACTTTGCGAACTTTCGGCCATATTATTTATCCAAGTTGTTTTACACGTTCCATGGGGCTGATAATATCAGTCAAACGAACGCCAAACTTTTCGTTAATAACAACGGCTTCACCACGGGCCACCAATTTGCCATTAACGTAGACTTCTAGTGGTTCACCAGCAAGCTTATTCAGTTCAACAACAGAGCCTTGGCCCAATTGCAAAAGTTCATTAATAAGCAAACGAGTACGCCCAAGTTCAGCAGAAACATCTAACGGAATATCCAGAATAAAATCAAGCTCACGCTTGGCACCGTCCGCCGGTGGGCGTTTGGCAATATCTGTCATATCCTTAAAGCTTGCCTCAGTTGCCTGAGTGCGCAAGCTACTCTTGGCAGAGCTTTTTTGAGCATCTTCCTCATCTTCGGCCAAAGCTTCAGCCCAGCGCGCGGCTAGCTCTTCATCGCTAGCACCATCGCCAGAGGATTCCTCAGTAGGAGATTCCTCAGCAGGAGCTTCGGCTTCGTTTTGCTCTTCGTCCTCAGCCTCTAATTGTGCTGCCCATTCAGCGGCAAGGGCATCTTGGTCTTTTTCATCGCTCATAATATATCCTTCGCTTAGGGTGTACTAATTGGGGGGTGCGCCGTCCCCAACCACAAAATCAGTAAAATAAACTCGAACAACATAAGAGCCACCAAGGATTTGATTTAATCTGGCGGCCACTTCTGCCTTTAATAATATCTTGCCCTCAGCCGATGAAATATCGGCATAGGTTTTTCCTGCAAGAAGTATAATAACTGCATCACGAATTTTAGCACTTTGGGATTTAATAACATTTGAAACATCCCTATTAACTTCCACTTCCATTCCAAGGCGCAAATATCTTTTGCCCGTTGGGTCTGAAAGATTAACCACAAATGGTGGCAAGGGTAATACCATGCCCTTTGAGCGTGGTAAGTCAGATTGCCTTTCAATGCGGGCATCTGCGTCACCTTCTTTACCGTCTTTGGCGGCCTCCCCGTCTTTTGGTTTATCACCCTCAGCGGTAGGGGTTGCACCTTCTTCAGTGGTGACTGCTCCTTCTGCGGCGGCATCTACTGGTGCTCGCATAAAGAACCACCAATAAGCTCCGCCACCGCCGGCAGCAAGAATAATGAGTAGAATTAAGAAAATAATCAAAAATTTCTTAACTTTTGACTTTTTGGGGGCTTCAGTGCCCTCGGGCAGGGCTTCTTTATCTGCCATAACTACTCCTTTCAAAATTCTGGCTACATTTTATCGCTTCAGCATCACTCCAGATGGATTATGCATAAATCATACCAAAATTACAATAAAAATTTTAAAAATTATGTTATTCTTGAACCAAAAATATCCGTTCCCACCCGCACAATGGTAGCACCTTCAAAAATGGCGGCCTCCATATCCCCTGACATTCCCATGGAAAGATGCGGCAAGGCACAGCCCAATTTACTAGCCAAATCATCTCTAAGCGTGCGCAATAACTCAAAATGTGGGCGTGCAGCAAGTCCTGCATCAAATACAGGAGGAAGACACATAAGCCCTTGCAAGTCCAAATGAGTGCGCATACTAATCTTTTCGGCAAGATTGGGTAAATCTTTTATGGCAACACCAGATTTTTGTGCCTCAGAACCCACGTTCACTTGAATAAGTACGGGCTGAATGATGTCAATTTTAGTCGCATGTTGCTCTATGAGCAAGGCAAGTTTTTCCGAATCTACAGTATGAATGAGGCCAAAACGTCCCACCACGTCCTTAGCTTTGCGGCTTTGAATATGCCCTGTAAAATGCCACTGCACAGATAAATCATGTAATTCATCTTGCTTGGCTAAGGCCTCTTGGACATAGTTTTCACCAAAATGCATTTGCCCACTATCAGCCGCAGCCCTTATGGCCTCAGCACTTTGGAGCTTAGAAATTGCCACAAGTGTGACCTCATCTGTTCGCTGAGCCTCTTGCATGGCCTTATGCATACGCTCTTGCACATGAGCAAGACCATGAGCAATATCTTGACACATCACAGCATTTTCTGCCACGGCTACTCCTGCATCATGCCAAGATTACGCAAAAAGTTGACATCTTCCGTCCAATTTTCACGCACTTTGACCCAAAGTTCCAAGTGAACCTTGGTTTCAAGCAAGTCTATAATTTCCTTTCTGGCCGCACTGCCTATGCTCTTTAAGGCAGAGCCCGCCCGCCCAATAACAATGGCCTTATGCGACTGCCTTGCCACATAAATGACAGCATTAATAATGGTTTGATTGCGTGCTTTATCTTCTTCCCATTGTTCAATGTCAACAGCCACTGAATACGGCACCTCTTGTTTAAGGTGCAAAAATAATTTTTCACGCACAATTTCTGAAACCATAAAGCGCAAAGGGGCTGTGGAGAGTTGATCCGCAGGAAAAACAGCAGGGGCCTCTGGTAAAAATTTATATAAAAGCTTCTTAAACTCATCAAGACCATTTCTGCGCAAAGCAGAGGCTGGGAAAATCTCAGCCTTTGGAAAAAGCTCACTTAGGCGAGTTAAAAGTGGAAGCATCTTACTCTTATCACTAAATAAGTCTATTTTATTTACCAAGATGCACACTGGCCTATCCTCAGAGGCCAAAGCCTCACCAAGAACCGCAAGGTCAGAGTTTAAAAAATCAGGCTTTCTAATATATAAATCACCGTCCAAGAGCAGTACAATCATATCCGCTTGGGCAAGGCTTTGCCAAGCTGATTGAATCATGGTTTTGCTAAGTCGCCCCCGCACTTGGGCCATACCTGGCGTATCCATAAATATAATTTGCCCATTATCTTCGGATAAAATGCCCACAATTTGATTGCGGGTAGTCTGAGGGCGAGGTGTAACAATGCTAACCTTTTGCCCAAGAAGAGCATTTAACAAGGTGGATTTTCCAGCATTGGGCGGGCCCATTAAGGCAACCCAACCACAACGATGTGCAGGATTTTGTGTATCTGTCATAATATTCCTATATATTTTAT
>CAYJNE010000089.1:0-4785 GCA_964371345.1 uncultured Desulfovibrionaceae bacterium
TGCAAGAAGCATTTGACATCATAGCAGAAAATTTTGACTTGCTTGAAGTTAGTGCTGAAAATGTGCCCCTGCTTCACGCCAAGGGCAGGCAATTTGCTAGTGATATTCACGCCACCGAGTATGTGCCGTCATTTAACCGCTCAAGCGTGGACGGTTATGCCCTCGTTGCTTCAGATACCTTTGGTGCAAGCGACAGCATTCCTTCTATTTTAGCCGTACAAGAGCATATTTTAATGGGTGAGGAAGTGCATTTTACCCTCAACAAGGGCACTTGTGCTGCCATACCCACGGGTGGGGCTGTGCCTGACGGGGCGGACGCCATTCAAATGATTGAGTATACAGAAGATTATGGCGACAATACCGTGGGCATACTAAAAGCCGTGGCCCCTGGGCAACATATTATATTAAAGGGTGATGATGTTTACCCCGATAAAATGTTGTTCAAAGCAGGGGCAAGCATACATGCTAAGGATATTGGCGCGTTATCAGCACTTGGCATTAGTAATGTACCTGTAAAAAAGCAAATTACAGTGGGCATTATTGCCACCGGTGATGAGCTGGTGGAGGTGCATGAAAAGCCCAACAATGCGCAGGTGCGCTGTGTGAATAGCAATCTTTTGCAATCGCTTATGGAAAATTTTGGAGCCAAGGCCAAACCTTACGGCATAATTAAAGATAATGAAGAAATTTTGCATAATACCGTAGCCAAAGCCGCCAAGGAATGCGATGTGGTTTTAATCTCTGGCGGGAGTAGCGTTGGGGTAAAGGATGTTACAAGTAATGTCATTGCTTCCCAAGGTGAAATACTTTTTCACGGTGTGGCCCTAAAGCCAGGCAAACCCACCATTATGGGCAAAATTAATAATACCCCCGTGGTGGGACTACCTGGGCATCCTGTGGCGGTATTTTTTGTAACGCTGACCATAGTTTATAAAATTTTGGAAATACTTTGTGGTAAAAAAATATACTTCCCTCAAGTGCAGGCAACTTTATCTGAATCGGTGGAGGCAAACCACGGCCGTGCTCAATTTGTGCCTGTAACCCTAATCGAAGAAGATGCAAAAGAAGGGCAAGCTATAGCCCACCCCATACGCAATAAATCAGGCCTAATTACAACATTGGCCAGTGCTCACGGGTATTTTATGATTCCTCAAGATTGCGAGGGTTATGCCAAGGGCACTGTTGTGACCGTTTATATTTTTTAGGAGTTTTTTATGTCATTTACTTACCTTACCAATGTTCCGTTAAAGGAAGCTTGCAATCAGTATGTTAAAGCCATGCTTGAAAATGGTTTTAAGGCTGGGGAAGAAATTATCCCCGTTTTTGAGGCTTGTAATCGTGTTTGCTCAAAGCCAGTTTATGCCAACATTTCAGCACCGCATTATAATTCCAGTGCCATGGACGGTGTTGCCGTGCTTGCCAAGGATACTTTTGGGGCTACCGAAACAACACCAATTATACTTAATAAAAATCAATACCTTGTGCTTGATACTGGTGACCCAATTCCCGATGAATATGACGCAGTAATTATGGTTGAAGATTTGGTATATCAAGGTGACGGGGAAATAAAAATCCACGCTGCGGCAACGCCATTCCAGCACATTCGTCAAATTGGTGAGGACATTTGCCAAGGTGAAATGATTATTCCTTCTTATACCAGCATTGGCCCTGCGGCCATTGGTTCCATGCTTGCTGGTGGCGTGCTTGAGGTAAGTGTGCTTAAAAAGCCGCTTGTTGGCATAATTCCCACGGGTGATGAAATTGTGCCACCTTCTGCAAATCCAAAAACTGGGGATATTATTGAATTTAATTCATCAATATTTTCTGCCATGCTTTGTGATTTGGGGGCCAATACTAAGACATATCCTATTTGTAAGGATAATTACGAAGCCATGAAAGCGGCTTTAGAAACTGCGCTTAATGAGTGTGATGTTGTTATTATAAATGCAGGTTCTTCCGCTGGGCGGGAGGATTTTACGGTTAGCGTTATTAAGGATGTGGGTGAGGTTTTATACCACGGCATAGCCATAAAGCCTGGTAAGCCCGCAATCCTTGGTTATAAGGGGCATCAAGTTATACTTGGTGTGCCTGGTTATCCTGTGTCTGGCATCATAGTTATAGAAGAAATATTAAAACCGCTACTTGAGCAATATACCAAGATTAAATATACCGAGCCAAAGTTCCAAGAGGCGGCCCTTTCTCGCCCTGTGATGTCAGGGGTTAAGTATCAGGAATTTATACGTGTGCGCATGGGCTATGTGGAGGGCAGATATATTGCCTCACCCCTAAGCCGTGGCAGTGGGGTAGTTTCGTCCTTCATGAAGGCTGACGGTATGCTTGAAGTGGCCCAAGGTGTGGAAGGCCACGCCGCTGGAGATATGGTGAATATTCGCCTATTGCAGCCGCTATCCAAGATTGATAACTCCTTAGTGGTTATAGGAAGTCACGACCCATTGCTTGATGAACTTAGCGATATGCTACATTTAAGCGATGAAAGTTTATATATGATTTCATCGCATACTGGCTCCATGGGCGGAGTTATGGCGGTAAAACGCCGTGAGGCACATTTAGCAGGTGTGCACTTACTTGATGAAAATGACGGAAGTTATAATGTTTCCTATGTGAAAAAATATTTCCCAGACGGCGGGGTGCGCTTAATCGAGGGTACGGGCCGTGAACAGGGCTTTATGGTAGCCAAGGGCAATCCCAAGGGCATAAAAACCGTACATGATTTATGCAAGGACGGCATACGTTTTATTAATCGCCAAAAAGGCTCAGGCACACGCATTTTATTTGATTATACGCTAAAAAATGAGAATATTGATGCCGCAAAAATCTACGGATATGAGCGTGAGGAATTTACGCACACAGCCATTGCCGCACAAATTTCCTTGGGTTCAGGCGATGTGGGTATGGGTATTTATTCAGCCGCAAAGATGTTCGGGCTTGATTTTATACCCGTTTGCACAGAGCAATATGACTTTCTTGTGCCAGACTACGCCTTTGACACTGCCATGGTGCAAAATTTGCTAAAAATACTAAAAAGTGAAGCCTTTAAGCAAAAACTTGAGGGCCTTGGCGGTTATATACTTAAAAACCCTGGTCGAGTGTATGATTTGTAGAGTTTGCATATAATATTATAAAATAATTAAAAAAGGTTGTGGTGACTACTACAACCTTTTTTTCTATTTAAATATAGTTTCTGTTTTTTATGAAGCCAAGTTATACTGCCCCCATGACACAGCAATTAGTTGAAGTTGAACTTACATCCCTTGCCCATGACGGTAGGGCAGTGGGGCGTGTGAGTTCTGATGCTCCAAGGCAGCAAGTAATCTTTGTGCAGGGTGGTTTGCCTGGGCAAAGGGTGCTTGTGCAAATTACCAAGGCCAAGAAAAACTTTGCCGAGGGTATTTGCGTTGAAATTTTGCAACAAGCGGCAGATTTTGTGCCGCCAAAATGCATACACGCTAAGGATTGCGGCGGTTGCCCCTTGCAAGCCATGCCCTATGAAAGGCAGCTTTTTTGGAAGCAAAGTATGCTCACCGAAGCTTTAACCCGCATTGGTAAAGTACAAAATATTCCTTTTACAAAGATGCATCCCTCGCCACAGCTTTGGGGTTATAGAAATAAAATGGAATTTGCCGTGGGCAAAAATGAAGATGATGAGCTTATAATCGGTTTGCGGGCCAAGGCTTCACATCACATTATAGCAACTGAGCAATGTTTACTCATGCCCTGCGGTGATATTCTAAATAAATTACAAGTCCTTATGTCGGCAACTGGTTTTGAGCCGTGGCAAGATTTAGAGCAGGAATTGGAGCAAGGCTTATGGCGGCATGTGGTCATACGCAAGCCTAACGCCATGCATGCTTACCACGTGCAAATTATTACCGCTGAGGCTTCTGCGGCTGAGCGGCGTGTAATTGCAAAGCTTGGGCAAGATTTATTAGATGCTGGACTCAACGTGGTTGGCTTTGTGCATGAGGAGCGCACCAGCAGTACCCTCTATGCGCAAGGTGAGTTGTGTGTCACTGAGCTTGGGCAAAAATATTTGCAAGAGCAATTGGGCGGCGTGTCTTATGCGCTTGGCCATAATTCATTTTTTCAGGTGAACACCCAGGCCGCCGAGCACTTATGCGCACAGGCACAAGAAATGGCGGCCCTAACTGGGGGTGAAATTCTTTGGGATATATATTGTGGGGTGGGCGCACCAAGTCTTGGATTTGCAAAAAAAGCCAAGGAATTATACGGTGTTGAAAGTAATGTACAAGCCATAACTATGGCGAGAAAAAACGCTGAGGCCTTGGGCTTTACGCATTGCCATTATGTGGTGGGCACGGCAGAAAATGTCATGAAACATATGGCAAATGCTCCTTCAAAGCCTGCGTGGCCAAAGCCTGACGTGGTTATTGTGGACCCACCACGGGCTGGTATGCATTTGAAGGTGGTGCAAGCTTTATTATCTGCAAAGCCTAAGCGCATTGTGTATTTATCTTGTAATCCTGCGACCCTTGCCCGAGATGTGGCAATTTTGGCAGAGCATTATGAACTTAAGTGCATAAGTGCCGTGGATTTATTTCCGCACACGGCCCACGTGGAAAGCTGTGCGCAACTTGTGAGAAAAAATTAAATGGTAGGAGAGAATATGTCATTACCATTACTGGCTGAGCGTTGCTCCCAAGTATCGCCATTCTTGGTTATGGAAATTTTGGCTAAGGCTCAGGAGATGCAACGCGCGGGCATTGATATTATCCATTTGCAAATTGGTGAGCCTGATTTTGATAC
>CAYJNE010000089.1:4885-6339 GCA_964371345.1 uncultured Desulfovibrionaceae bacterium
TCTGATGACGTAGCCAAAGCTTTAACCCCCAAAACTAAAGCCATTTTAATAAATTCTCCCACTAATCCCACTGGTATTATTATGGAGGGGGCCCGCATGGCTGAACTTGTTAAAATCAGGGATGATTTTGCAAAGCAGAATAATATTAGCCCTTTAATTATATCTGATGAAATATATCATGGCCTTAACTATGCGGGTAGGGATCATAGTATTTTGGAATACACTTCTGATGCCATAGTTTTTAATGGATTTTCAAAGGCTTATGCCATGACAGGCTGGCGTCTTGGTTATGCCATTGTGCCTAAGGAATATGCAAAAGCTCTAATTACGCTTATGCAAAATTTCTTCCTCTCCATTAATGCCGTGACCCAATATGCAGGCGTGTATGCTCTTGAAGCGGCAGATGAGCATGTGGAGCGCATGCGCAATATTTATAATGAACGGCGTATTTATGTGCTAAAGGCTTTGCGTGAAATTGGTTTTCAAATTCCAGTGGAGCCGTTGGGTGCGTTTTATGTGCTTATAAATGCAAGACATCTGGCCGCAAAGTTTGGCGGATCATCTGTGAAATTAGCCTATGATATTTTAGAAAAGGCCCACGTTGGGGTGACCCCTGGTAGTGAATTTGGTTCGCAAACTGAAGGTTTTTTGCGTATATCTTATGCAAATTCTATGGAAAATTTACAAAGAGCCATGCAAAGGCTAGGTGATTATATTAAACAGCATCACCAATAAATGTATTTTTCATGTTCCGACTATTTAGGCATAAAACTTTTGTTTAAGTTTATTTTTGCCTTCTTTCCAATTTGGCATTTTTTCTGCCAGTAGCGCATAGAATATGGCATCATGTTTTTTATGATAATGGTGGCAAAGCTCGTGGTTAATCACATAGTCAATGGCCATGAGTGGAGCCTGAACTATTAAGGAATTTAGGGCCATAACGTGGTTTGAGGCATAGCTACCCCAACGGCTTTTGTATTTGCGGATTTTGAGAACAGGCCGTGCAAGGTCTGGAAAATTTTGCAAAATATGACTAAGTCGCTCATGAAAAATGTATTCTGCCTGAGTAAATAGCCAGCGGTCTAATAAGCGTTTATTGTGGCGGTCATTTTCTGGCTTAAATGTGTGTAAAATAAGCTTATTTTCTTTTATTTCAATACCTTCTTTTTCGACGCTATTATCTATAATAAGTTGATGTGCTTCACCTAAAAACAAAATTTCTTGCCCACTTATGAGGGGGCCTTGGGTTACTTCTTCATGTTGCGCAAAGTACTCCAACTTCTTTTGAATCCACTTTTTTTTACGCTTAACAAAGTCATACACATGGGCATCGCTAACATGCAGTGGAGCTTTTAGGGTCACTTCTCCGCTAGGTGCAATGCTTATGGATATGGTTTTGCGCCTGTGCTTGGTGTAGGAGTGTATTGTAATATCGTGAATGTTCAGCATGATAT
>CAYJNE010000090.1:0-3114 GCA_964371345.1 uncultured Desulfovibrionaceae bacterium
TTTGGCACAATTTCATCATAGGTTGCCACAAGGCGTTTGCAAACGTCTTCTATGCAATTTTCTGGCATAATAAAGAAGAAGTCATCCCCACCAATATGGCCCAAGAATTTATATTGGGCATCAAAGTCCATAATGGTAGCCACAAGCAAGCGTGCCGTCATAAGTAGGGCTTCGTCACCACGCAAAAAGCCATATTTATCGTTAAAAGCTTTGAAGTTATCAATATCAAGGTAGGCGGCGGCAAAGGCAGATTTTTCACTAATATGCTTTTCTATGGCTTGCATAATGGATGTATTGCCAGGTAGCCTTGTGAGTGGGTTTGTATCAAGTGTACACGAGGAGCGTTGCAAGGCTAGCTCAAGCCTAGTGCGCATCTCCACTTGCCCTATGGGGAGTACAATAAAATCATCCACAACAACGCTACCCACTTTAAGCGAGTCTTCAAGTGAGTCAATATTTAAGGCAAGGATGGTGCAAACTTGTTTGTATACGTTTTCAGACTTGACTATATTTATAATCTCTAGGCCGCTAATGTCGTCACTGGTTTCACTGCAAATTAGCATATGTGGCAAATCATTAAAAAATCTTTCAAGCAAGGCTTTACCACTGCTAAACACTTCCCAATGGACGTCATCTGTATTCCAAAGCTCTTGTAATGATTCAGATAAATCATCATCAGTGGTTAGAAGATATATGCGTGGTTTATTACCCACAAAGGTATGAAGTATATTTTCCATAACTACCTTTTGAAAACTGGGAACATCCCTTGCTTCTTAAATTCAATGCCAACTCTGTCAACAATTTCATGTAAATCACTTTGGTCAAAGCCCAAATGCTTCAAAGCATGGGGGTCAAGCTCTGAAACATTACTATCACCTGAAGAGCCTATTTCAAATAAACGTGCCAAAAAATCACCTAAATGCACCACAGAAGCTAAAGTTTTATGACTGCCAGCCACCATGGGGTTATGGTGAAAAACCATGGCGGCGGAAATGCCCGCAGGTAAATTCCAATGTGCGGCAACCCATTTATTTACTCTTGGATGACCAAAGCCTAACATTAATTGCTCAGCTTCAATGGATAAAACATCTTCACTACGAATGAGGGCATTAATATCACGAGAAGCATCAGGTATTTGTATGGCTATAACAACCTTACCAAAATCATGCAATAGACCAGCAAGCATGTATTCTTCAATATCTTTTACATTAAGCATCCTTGCAATAACATTACAAGCTGTTGAGCATGAGAGGCTATGATTCCAAAGGCCCGCCATGTGCTTGGATACAATATCAAAAACAACAGAAGAAATTAAAATGCCGTGAACTGTATTAACACCAAGTAAAACCAAAGCGTTATGAATGGAAGCAATGCGAGAAGGAAAGCCATATACGGGGGAGTTAACCATCTTAAGCACTCTAGCACTTAAGCTTTGGTCTTGCGAAATAACTGTCCCGACTTTGGCAAGATTGGTACGAGGACCGTCCATAAGAGCCATAGTTTTTTGCAACGCAACCGGAAGGGTTGGTATACTATTGGCTGCAAGGACTTTGTCCTTATAGTTTGTTTCTAAACTACGTTCCATATCAGGCAATCCTAAAAATTATACACGCTCGCTAAAATGCCTTGTTAAAAAGGCTTCCATGGTCTTCATGAAAATATTTTCTTGATGATTCCTAAACAGATGCGGCACTCGCTCTAAACAGGTGGCGGCATCATAGCTTTTGGGGGCCTTTGGTACGGGCCTACCAAGTACATGCACCACATAAACACCTAAGGAGTGACATCTATCAATCATTTCCTTGGTAATAATATCACCACTATTGATAACAATGTCACCGCCAGCATTGCGTATGCGACAAGCGGCCTTCATACCTGGTTGTACATCTTCAATTTCTAATTCTTGCATAACATATTGATTTTTTAGAGATTATTTACAGCACCCCTTCCTACTCAGCAAATCATACAACAAAATTTCACACTCGCCAAGTACAAAATATAGCTTTAAAAGGTACTGTATACATGCTTTATCGGCAAAACTAGATACATAATTTATACATCTTATATATTTTTTTATAAAAATGAAAAATATCATTAAATAAAAATAAACAACAAGGCTACAAATGTCCGCATCTAGTTGCAATAACAAGAAACAAAACAAATGTTTTTTTATCTGGTTATGTTGCTGCTGACTTAGCAATAAATCTTGAACCTGGCAATCTTTTTATTAGCCCTTGAAGTTCCATATTCATAATTAGTGGACTTATATGTTGCGCAGGCTTTTCCAAAGCAAGACATAGGGCGTCCATATGGCTTTCGCCATTGCCATAGAGAAATTTTAAAATATTTTTTACGTCTTCTTGTTCATCTTTGTGAAAATTTTGCATTATATTGTCATCAAGTGATTGATCGCCTTTGAGGTTATCTGTGAGCTTATTTACGGGCTTTTGCTCAGCTTTTGGCACTCCAAACATAGCGGGATATGCCTTTAACTGCTCTGCCATGTCGCACAAAATATCTTCAGCAGTAAAAACAACCTTGGCCCCTTGGCGAATTAGCTCTTGGCAACCTTGAGAACTTAAAGCGTTGGCTGTGCCTGGAATAGCAAAAACATCTCTATTTTGCTCAAGGGCTTGCCTTGCGGTGATTAAAGTTCCACTGCGCAACGTACCCTCCACCACCAAAACTCCAAGGCTTATGCCGCTAATAATGCGATTGCGTATAGGAAAATTTAATCCAACTGGCGGGGTTTTTGGAGCATATTCAGAAATAATAAGCCCGTCTTTTAATAAATCGCTATAAATATCGGCATTGCCCTTGGGGTAAATAACATCAATGCCAGTACCAAGCACGGCAATGCTCTTACCCACATTGTGCAAAGCAGCTGCATGTGCCACTCTATCAATGCCCTTAGCCATACCAGACACAATGGTAATGCCTGAGGCAGACAAATCTCTTGTGATAGCGGCGGCAACCTCAACGCCCTCCGCCGTGCATTTGCGAGAGCCCACAATGGCCATGCATGGGCCGTTAAGTAAGGATAAATCTCCTCTGGCATAGAGTAAGGCAGGTGCATCCACAAGGGTGCGTAAAATGGGCGGATAGGTATTATGA
>CAYJNE010000090.1:3214-6334 GCA_964371345.1 uncultured Desulfovibrionaceae bacterium
GCTTAAAAGACAATAAGGCTTCGGTATAATTTTTCTGCGCATAATAGCTTTCGCCTATCCAATAATAAGCATTGGGGGCTAGGCGACCATTGGGATATTTTTGTAAAAACGCATTAAATTTTTCACGACCCTGATTGAGCTTGCCTGCCAAAACTAAGTCTAAAGCCTCTTTGTATGCACCTTGTTCACCACTCACGGCCTTTTTAGGAGCTGGGGGGGCGGCAGGGGCAGAAGCTTGAGGGGTAATGGGAGCCACAACTGCTTGCTGTGTAGTGGCAGGGGGTACTGCGGCCTGAGCATTGGTATTTACGGGCGGTACAATATTATTAGCTGCAACGGCCTCAACGGGCGGATACATAGCACTTTCTGGTGGTAAGGATAATTCTGGGGAAGGATTGGGCTCTTTCTTACTCATAGACACGCCGCCCATGCGGCTTGACGGGTCAAGAGTGCCAAGGGGAGCTCTAGCTTTTGGCTGTGAACTAGAGGCCGCTTGAGTTTGCTCTGCGGGTGCAGCTGGGGTTACAGCTGCGGGCGCAGGAGTTGCTATCACTGGTGCTACAGGCGCAGGAGCTTTTTTGGCATCAGACATGGGGCTTACATGCGCTACGGGGGGTGCTTGTCCAGTTATGGGCTCAACCTTTGGGTGGGCTGTCCAACCAGTTGGACGACCAGACTTATTACGCACATCATAAACACGAGAGCTTGATTCTTTAACATCATTATCTATATGCTCCAAGCGTTGCTCAAGATCTGCAAGGCGGCTTTCCACTTCTTTTAAATTATTTTGGCTTTCAAGCAATTGTGTCTCTGTTTGCGAGGACTTAGCACAAGCCATTGCCAAGGGACAAAGCAAAAACATAACACCTAAAAATCTTTTCATACTACCACCGCTCCGTACATTTTTAACGCTATATTGCATATTTTACCTTCCTTCGTAATTATCACATAGCTCGTTATGCCCTAATATGTAAAACTTTTCAAGACATCTTGCGCTTAAAGATAATTTAAGGCAAAAATAAACCCACGCCACACGGCATATGCGCAAGGAGAAATTTTATGAACAATACACAAGATATACTAAATATGACCGCCCTACTCGTATTATCCATACCAACACTATCCATAATTGGCTTACCAATTATGATAATTACCGGGCAAGTACTTTCCATTTTACGTGAGCGTTCAGCATATGCAAAATGTGCCAAACAAATTTCAAACCTCACTTTAATTCTTGCTTATTTGCTATGCGTTGTGGGCCTTGGCATACTTTGGATACGTGTTGGAGGGGCCATATTTGCACCCCAAGCAGAGCCATTTAACTGGCAACTTCTATTTGGCTACAATCCAAGTATGGTCAGCATTCAAGCCGACCTTATTATATGGTTAACTTTTTTAGCGGCTAGCGCGCTTATGACCATTGTGCACATAACTTGGCCCACTTGGGAAGAAAAACGCCTTGTTCACCAAAGTATGGCCATTGTGGCTAGCTTTTGGTATGGCTTTGCCGCTTATGGTATTGTATGTGTTATGAGTGCAGAATACGCCGCAACCATTGGAATTGATTATCCTTTAAGCATTGCTTCGCTATTTATGCCAAGGTTTGAATCAAATTTTTGGAATGCAGGCCCATATCTTGCGCCCCTAGCCTTTGCTCTTGGTGGTGGTATGGTTAGTGTTTGGTTAATAATACGCAGAAATTATGACGACTTTGGGCGCGATTACTACGCGACAATGCTCAAATGGTGTGCATCTTGGGCAAGGGCGGCGTGGTTTATTTTATGGTTTTTATTGGTGGGTACCACAATAATACAATGGCTTGGCGAGTTGCAAAACCCAAACTATATGACTTCACCCGCATTTTTGCAAAGTGCTTTGTTCTTATTTTTGTGGCTTATTCCTGGGGTATTGTGGACGCTTGCATTGCGTAGTGAAGCCCCGTTAAGGCATAAAATGACCATGATTTTAGCCTTTGTAATGGCGTCATTTATTATTATGCCGCTATTTGTGAGCTTGCAGAGTTTGTAGAGGTAGACGAAAATGTACCGCCCACAGGAAGTGGGCAAGGCGCGCAAACTAAATTTACTTCAGTTTGCATTTGATGTGCCGCCATGAGCGTATAAAAGACGTGCGACCAAGCGTCATACGAAAACCGCCCACAGGAAGTGGGCGTGCCCCGCAGGGGAGCAAGCCAAAGGCAAGCCGAAATTTACTTTCGGCGCAGACGACGCTTGCGATAGCTTGTGTCGCACAGGACGTGCGACCAAGCGTCATACTATTTGACGTATTGTTTTTTCCACTCATCAAGGAAAAGTAAGCTGGTTTCAAGGCTACTTAAGGCCCCACTACGCTCACGAATACGCAAGATGACATCTTCAAAAGCCGCATCTTGGGGTAATTGCAAGTTGTTCAAAAGTGCGCCCAGTTCCCCTCGCATTTCTTGGGGTATTTCTTCAGGCATATTGGTGACTTCGCGTTGCTTCCACGGGCCGCAAACATTCTCCATATATTCAATTAGCGTCTGCATTCTATGCTCATAGGTATGATTTTCAAGCACATGCAAACGGGCATATTTTGACATTATTTCACGCTCTTGCTCGTGATTTAAGTAATAGTCTATTTTTTCATGCATTTCTTCAATGGTACTAAATGTACCAAGCATGTCGTCATTAAATAGCTCACCCATAAGGCCACGCCTATCCACCACTTGAAAGGCACCAATAGCCGCAAGCTCAAAGGTGCGGGGATTTACAAAATCACCCGTGGGCACAAGCTCCTTGGATTGTACGCTGGAATGCAAGTTAATATTAATCTTGGTAGCATTATAAATTGTCACGGAATCTTCAGCACTTATGCGCGCGCCACTTTGCTGAACAAGTTTTGATAGCAAGGGTGTTCCTTCCCACTCTGTACCCCAAATCTTAAAGTTTTTATGGGCAAGACTTTGAAAAGCCACTCGCCTATTGGGATAACCCGCACCAAGAAAGGCAATATCCGCCCCATATGTTTTTTGTTCACTGGGCGTAAGCTCCCTTGGGGCATGAAAACTTGGTAGGGCCGCCATAGGCAAATAAAGGGCATTTTTTTGCCCAACTTCTTCTAGTTTTGAGATAAATGGTT
>CAYJNE010000091.1:0-6308 GCA_964371345.1 uncultured Desulfovibrionaceae bacterium
TCAGAACTGGTATCAGCATCGCTATCAGGTTGGTCTGGATAAATGGGTGAAGGCGTTGCAGCACTATCAGTAGCCTCTGTAGGTGCATCGCCAGTATCGTCTGTACTTTCAGAACTTTTCGTATCATCTACATCTACATCATCTTCATCAGGTGCCACATATGTTGGCTCTACAAAGCCAGCACTATCAATGGGGCCAGTGCGAGCATTATAAACTTCTTCAAAATTACCACTAACAGCCACAGCAAAAACTATAGGTAAATTACCAAAGTAGCGTACTGTCCAATAAAATGATCCATTGGCATTGGTAACGGTGCCACTACTTTCTTTTAATGCAATGCTATCCCACGCTATGCCAGCCATGGGTGTTGAGGCAAAGTTATACTTACCAGCCCAAAGCACAGCTTGCGGAGAAACAATAACCAATTCATCTGGAGTTTCAGAAAATTGCAAAAGTTCACGCATGTCAAAATAAATTGAAACCACACCTAGGAAGGTATGTGCATCATACAATGGAGTTGCCAAAAATACTTCTGGCCCCATGGGAGTGTTTTGCACATGACCACGTAGGGCTCGTATGTTTTGCTTTTTATCTTCTTCAAGTAGTGGAAAAAAGTCTAAAGGCTTCAATGGCATAGCTGGAACTTGCCCAAGAATGGTGCCGTCAGCTTTAACACCAGTAAAACCATTTAACCAAGGAAATCTGCTAAACAATGCCTGCACCCATTCATTGGTAGGTGGTTTATCAGCATTACTCATAAGCTTTTCCACATTGCTTAGCTGAACATCAATGCCAATCATGCTTTCGGCAAGCAGGGATTTATATTCAGACATTTCGCCTTTTGCGTCATAATCAATGCTTGCGGGCACACTTACATTGCTATACCACCACCCCTTAGTACCCTTCCATACATCTTTCACATCTTGATTAGAGCTACAACCAACACTAAAAAAGACTAAAAATACAAAAAGTACACCGATTGTGCTTTTTCTTATCAACATAATTCTCCTCAACTGGTCAAAAACAAGTATTTATTTGAACCTGAAAACGTATTTTCACACATTAAGAATGAACTCTATTCTCCAACCGTTCAGCCAAAGTTTCAAGCACAGAAAGGATACGATCCTTACCAGGTGAGCTTGTAACTTCTTCCTCTGGTTGTTCTTTTTCCTGAGAACTACCAAGATGCGCACTTAATGTATTCATCCTAGATTGAAGGTCTTCCTTCTCTTGTGGAGAAGTGGTACTGGCTATAAGTTCTTGGTAAATTTCAAGTGAGCCTGCAAAGTCGCCTTGCTCTGCCAAAACTTCAGCCATGGAGCGAGTCCGCAAGGAAAACCGCTCTTCCCCTTCTTCTTCATCTTCAAAGTCTTCCCCTTCTTCCCATTTAGGTGCTTCAGTCACGGGCGAAGCAAAGGCTGGCACAGCCTCCTCTACCAACATGGGTGCGTCACTATCCACTACAGCAGCGGATCCGCCACCGCCAGTGGAGCTTGGGGTTTTACCCTCAGCACCAAGCACCATTTGCAGGCCCTTGGTAACAATTTCTGATAATGATAAAGAATTATCTTGAAATAATGCCGCCAAAAAAGCTATGGCAAGGCCAATATCACCTTTTTGAGATGTCACTTGGGCACTACTTCCCCAAGCTTTCCAAAAACCAGCATAACGAGAAAGTAGTGGTGTCAACACTGTGAGTTGTTGCTCAAGTTTTTGTTTATTGCCATCTGCATCAGAGTTTTGATGAAGAAGTTCAATAAGATATAACCTAGCTTCAATAAATTCTGGGTGCCTTTCAAGTCCATGTTGCAAGGTATCAACAGCCCGTGCAACTTCGTTATTTTGTGCAAGTAACTTGCCCAAAGGAAAGAAAACTTTTGATCCTGGCTCTAGATCAAGCACTTCCTGATACCAGTCAATTTTTTCCTTCATCACTTTCCTCTCCGGTTATTGGCGGCGTGTCCGTAAAAAGATATAAAATCTCATTTTCACGCACATAGTGCAAACGCTGCCTAATCATTTTTTCTATATAATTATTATCTGATTTTAGTAAACGTATTTCATTACTTAAGCTAATATTTTTATGGTCTATACTTGCAAGCTCCTGCACAAGACCTTGGTATTGTGTGCGCAATTTATTAAAAGCTAAAATGCCGCTATCCCCCCATATCATTCGATAAAAGAGAATTACATTAATTACACCAAGGGCTATAAGAATAAATGTACGCCAAAACATCACTATTACATTTTAATATATTAAAATTATTGCAAAACTATCTTTTTAGGAGGTGCACTTGCCCCCTTATTCAAAGGCAAATAAAGCTCATTTAAAAATAAAGTTGTAGCTCGTTCCATGCGCTCTACATCATCCTCTGATAGTTCCAAATTATCAACATCAGTTAAATATTTTTTAAGTGTTTCCATTTCGGATTTCAAGGCATCGTACAGGGGATAACGCTCTATATCGGACTCCACATCCAATATTGTTTGCAAACAATTTCTAAGGCGTAATTGCAAGTGTAAAGCCATAATAACACCTAAAATTAAATTATTCCTTGCCCGTTACAGTGCTTTTTTTAAAAAAGCTATACACATAATTGCCGCCAGAATATACTGCCAAAATCGTAGAAATATACAATAAAATTAAACCTATACCTTGTGGGTCAAAACCAAAAAATGGATAATGCACAATCAAGGGTATAAGTGCTAGCACCTGTAAAACAGTTTTTACTTTACCAAAATCGTCCGCAGCAAGCACAATGCCTTCGTCCATGGCTATGGCACGTAAACCCGTAACCACAAGCTCTCTACAAACAATAACTATGGTCACCCACGCCTGAACCCAACCCAAATGCACAAGCATAATTAGCACGGAGCAAATAAGCACTTTGTCCGCCAATGGGTCAAGAAATTTGCCAAGGCTTGTGACCATATTTTCACGGCGAGCAATATAGCCGTCCGCAAGGTCTGTAAGAGATGCAAATATAAAAGCCAAAGCAGCCAAAATACACAATATAGGCCCCTCAAAATACAATAAAAGCACTATGAGAGGAACCACAAGTATGCGCAACAAAGTAAGCTTATTTGCTAAATGCAACATATTCATCCAGACTACTTTAACCAAACAAAACCTTACAATTACACAACTAACTATTTATAAAAATTAAACATACTACTTGCAAGGTCATATATTATCATAGAATTTGTTAATACTAACACATCATCGAAACACAGAAAAGAAAAATATTCACCCCAAAAAAACAAAACAGACACAGTAATAAATATTTTAATTACTTATAAAAATATAATTTTAATCATGACTACTGGCTAAGGCCTCTAGGCTTGAAGATGACGCACGTACAATATTATCTGCAAGGTTTAAAAATCCTTGCTTTGCTGGGGAATCACCCTCACAAAACACCACAGGTACACCACGATCCGCTGCCACAACTGTTGCTGGGTCAAGAGGAATGTCACCAAGAAAGGTTAGGCCATACTTCTCCGCAAGGGCCTTACCCCCACCCTTCTTAAATAAATCAATGGCTTCGTGACAGTGTGGGCAAAAAAGCCCGCTCATATTTTCCACCACCCCAAGTACATTACCCTTGGCATATTGTAAAAAGTTTATGGCCTTACGCACATCGGCCAAGGAAATTTCTTGTGGCGTTGTAACCACCACACAAAGTGCATCGGGAATAGTTTTTAGCACAGTCATATGCTCATCACCAGTGCCAGGGGGCGAATCTATTAACAAAAAGTCAAGTTCACCCCATTGCACATCGGAAATAAATTGCCGTATGGCGGCGGTTTTTTTAGGCCCACGCCAGATTATTGCGCTGTCTTTTTCCCTAAGTAGCGAATCCATGGAAATAATACTAAGCTTATCATTATACTTTGCGGGCAGCATAAGCGATGTTAGGGGATCTTTTTCAATGCCTGCATCTACACCCAATAAGTTGGGAACGCTGGGCCCGTGTATATCTACATCTAAAATACCAACCCTAAAGCCACGCTCTGCCAAAGCTGCGGCAGTATTTACCGTAACTGAGCTTTTGCCAACGCCGCCCTTACCGCTCATAATAAAGAGCTTATAGCGAATTTTATTTAAGGTGTTGGAAATAATACTATCTTGCAAGGCCATAGCCTCTTGCATAGCATCCTTACCACCAGAAGAACATGATGACATAACTACCTCTAATTTTTAAACTACCAACCGTGGTCGCCCACTAAGTCCACAAAAACAGCTTGCCCCATATCAGCAACAGTCACAACTCCATCTTGCTTACGCACACGCACCAAGCGTTGGGAGCGTTTTTGACTTCCCACAGGAATTAACATCATACCTGGGTCATCCAGCTGCGCCACAAGGGGTTTTGGAATTTCAGGCCCACCCGCTGTGACCAAAATACGGTCAAATGGTGCCGCTTCCTTCATACCAAGAGTTCCGTCATAGCGATGCATGAAGATATTGCGCATATTAAATTTTTGCTCAAGCAAAGCACGGGTCGCACTATAAAGCTCAGGTATGCGCTCAACTGTGTAGACACGACAACCCAAATAAGCGAGCACTGCGGCTTGATAGCCAG
Organism: uncultured Desulfovibrionaceae bacterium; assembly: GCA_964371345.1. Taxonomy (GTDB): domain Bacteria; phylum Desulfobacterota; class Desulfovibrionia; order Desulfovibrionales; family Desulfovibrionaceae; genus CAYJAD01. Next base: position 4,587 of record CAYJNE010000091.1, read on the forward strand.
AACCTGTGCCAATTTCCAGCACCCGCATTCCACGCTCCACCTCCAGATACTGGGTCATAAGTGCAACAGTGGACGGCTGAGAAATGGTTTGCCCATAGCCAATGGGCAAGGGGCGGTCTTCATAAGCTTGCAGGCGAAAGGCCTCTTGCACAAAATCATGACGAGGCAAGGCATTCATAGCCGCCAAGACTTGCGTGTCCGTAATTCCCACGTTTTCTTGTAAGTTCCGCACCATGGAGGCACGCAATATTCTTGGGTCTACGGCATTTCTGGAAGGTCGCTTCATATTTATCCTACAAGCAAAATTTTTCCCATAGTATTGTATAATGACAAATACATCAATACATTGTATACTGGCAAAATTAAAGAGTGGTATAAATTAAATCTATAAATTACAGGTAATTAAAATGAATGCAAAAAGTTTAATCTCAACAATAATTGCTGTGGCTTTCATGGGCTCTTTTGGCTACGGTGCTTATTTATTTTTTAGCGACATGGAAGGCCCAAGTGTTAGCATTAGCCCAACCACAGGCCGAGTTGCACCAGATACCCCCATTACAATTACCCTAAATGACCCTTCAGGTGTGCGCTCTGTAACTGTTGCCGTGCGAGAAAATAACCGCCGCACAGAAATTTTTACCAAAAACTTCTCACCCTACAAGTCAGAAGATAGCATTACCTTTAACTTAAAAAACAGCCCCTTGCGTGAAGGAGCTTTTGAATTTGAGGTAAAAGCCCTTGATGCCTCACTAGCTAGCTTTAGCCTTGGCAATAGCAAAACTGTAACCATACCCATGCGCCTTGATACGGAACCACCCCGCATAAACATTAGCACCTTGCCCCCCAATGTACGCCGTGGCGGCAGTGCTGTTATTCGCTACACCATAAATGAAGACGTGGAGCAAAGTGGCGTTTTGGTAAATGATAAATTATTTTCAGGATTTAAACAAGATGACGGCAGCTATATTTGTTACTTTGCCTTCTCCCATAAGCTAACCCCCGAAGAGTTTTTACCCAAAATCATGGCTAAGGACTTTGCGGGTAACACCACCACTAATAACTTGCGAGTACACGCCATTCCAAGAGTATTTAAGGAAGATATTATCAATCTTTCCGATAATTTTTTAGAAAGGCTAAGTGCTCGCCTTGGGCATTTGGCCCCCAATGCCACCACTAACTTTGAGCGTTTTATTATTATAAACAAAGATATACGCCTAGCCAATGCAGACTTTTTAGCCCACTTATCCAAGCAAACATCGCCAAAATCCATGTGGAAGGGCCTATTTTTACGCCTGCCTCGTGCGGCATCAAGAGCTGGATATGGCGACCACCGCACCTATATGTATAAGGGCGAAGTTGTTGACAATCAATGGCATCTTGGCTTTGATTTAGCATCAGTTAGACAAGCCCCCATACCAGCCGCCAATACTGGCAAGGTTATTTTTGCGGGCGAGCTTGGTATTTATGGCAAGCTTGTGGTTTTAGACCACGGTTTAGGGCTTATGTCTTTGTATTCGCATCTAACCAATATTCAAGCCAAAGTTGGCGATATGCTTAACAAAGGCGATACTTTAGGCACCACCGGCGAAACAGGTATGGCCTTTGGCGACCATTTGCATTTTGGTATCTTGGTGGGCGGGGCTGAAGTAACCCCCCTTGAATGGCTTGACCCCAAATGGATTCGTGACAATGTCACCGATAGACTAAAAGCTAAATAAATGA
>CAYJNE010000092.1:0-6306 GCA_964371345.1 uncultured Desulfovibrionaceae bacterium
ATGGCGTGTTGGTTTTACCGTAACCAAAAAAATGGGCAATGCGGTTCGCCGCAATAGCATTAAACGACTTTTGCGAGAATTTTTTCGACTGCACGGACACGCTTTGCCGCAAGGCATTGATATTGTAGTGGTTCCTAAAAAGAATTTGGTTAACAAACCCATAAGTTTTAGCCTTGTGCAGTCCGAATTAGCCCCCTTAGTGGACAAGCTTGCCCGCAAATATGGTCGGGAGCATTTGGTGTGAATATAATCAGACGTATATATCTTTTACCTGTATTTATATACAGATACGTCATCTCACCCATGCTACCAAAATCATGTCGTTATTATCCCACCTGTTCAGCATACGCAGTTGAAGCAGTTATGCTGCATGGCATTATCCGTGGAACATGGCTAACCTTGCGCCGTCTTGCACGCTGTCACCCTTGGGGTGAGGGCGGGTTTGACCCTGTTCCACCAGTCTCTCCCAATCACTAATTTGTAAATTGAGGCCATAATGGAAAATAAAAACTTAATTATCGCCATACTACTTTCCCTTGTTGTAATGGTAGGCTGGACTTTTTTTGCCGAGCGATTTGGCCTAATACCAAGCAGGGAAATGGTCGCCCAGCAACAAGCACAACAAGCCGCACAGCAACAAGCGCAACAGGCAGAGCAACAACCAGAAGCCCTGCCAAGCACCCCCATGGCCGCACTACCAAACACCCCAGGGCGTGAAATAGTTGTAGAAACTCCATTATATAGAGCTGTTATATTTTCAGGTGGCGGCACATTGCGCTCCTTTGAGCTAAAAAACTACCCATCCGAAAAACAAACTGAGCCTTGGTTTACTATTTTTGGCTTCCCCTTTGGTGAAGTTTACCCCAATGGTGCACCCAAGGAAGTTCCGCCAGTTAACCTTGTGGCAAAGGATACTGCTGCTCTTGCCCCGCTTGGTCTGCTCATTAACGGGCAAGCCTCATGGAGCACTGGCACTTGGAGCTTTGAAGGCGAAAGCGTAAAGCTTGATGACGGTAACAAAACCCTACAGTTTGTAGGTGACGTGGACGGCCTAAAAGTTATTCGTGAATTAACTTTTTATGCAGACACTTACCAAATAGCCGAGACTGTGCGTGTGGCTAACCCTGGTGCGCAAGCCCGTACTGCTCGCATTGCATATACAGTTGCTGAAAACAATGCCCATGCAAAAGCCAATTATTACGATGTAATGCGCATTGGTTGGAGCCTTGAGGGTGATTATGAAGAAGAAACAGACGTTGAAACCCTAACCACCGTGGGTGCGCATGTGCAAGGCCCTGTGCTTTGGGGTGCCACCATGAGCACATATTTCATGTCTGCCATTGCCCCCGCTGACACAAAAAATGTTATTCTTGCGGGGCAAGTTCAGCAAAATATTTACCGATTAATCTTAGGCCAAGGCGATGTTGTGGTAGAGCCAAACGGCGAAGCCAGCCAAAGTGTTACCTACTGGTTTGGGCCAAAATTACGCAACTTGCTTGAAAAAGCACCCAATAACCTTGTGGGCACCATTGACCTTGGAATGTTTGGCATTGTGGGTAATTTACTCCTAACATGCTTAGAGTTTTTCCAAAGTTATGTGCAAAACTGGGGTATAGCCATTATCTTATTAACCATTGCCATTAAAGCCGTTTTTTGGCCGCTTACCGCCAAAACTTATAAAAACATGGCAAAAATGCGCAAGCTACAACCCATGATGGCCGCCATACGTGAAAAGCATGGCGATGATAAAATGGCTCAACAACAAGAAATGATGGCCCTTTATAAGACTTATGGGGTAAATCCTGCCAGTGGTTGTGTGCCCTTGCTTATACAATTGCCCGTACTATTTGGTCTTTTGCAGGCATTGCCATCCTCTGTGGAATTGCGTGGGGCGGCGTTTATAACCTACTTCCCCTTCACCGATATTATCTGGCTAGCTGACCTTTCAGCACCAGATACATTATACATTACCCCACTTCTAACCAGTGCTTCCATGTTCTTTATGCAGAAGATGAGCCCCCCCATGGGCGACCCCATACAGCAAAAAATTATGCTCTATATGCCGCTAATTTTTTGTGTATTCTTTTTCATGCTACCTTCTGGACTTACCTTGTACTGGACCATTAGTAACATTTTATCCATTGTCCAACAGTGGCATTTATTGCGTGCAAACAAAGCAACATAGGTCAATTAAACTTACTCAATAGGAATACATATATGGAAAACTTCAAAGACTTTACAGGCAAAGACCTTGATGATGCCATTGCCGAGGCATGCGCTTATTTTAACACTGAACGCGAGCAACTAGAAGTTGATATTGTTCAAGACTCAAAGTCTGGCATTTTTGGGCTTGTGGGTGCACGTAAGGCCATGATTAAGGCCAGACGCATGCAATTAAATATGCCCATGGAAGATGCAGCTCCAAAAGAAGCTCCCAAAAAACAAGAAAAAGCTCCAAAGCCTGCCCCCGAAGCTAATAAAACTGACGTTAAAAAAACAGAAGCTAAAAAACCAGCCCCCGAAGCTCAAGCCAAGCCTGAGCCCAAAAAAGAATCCAGTGTGCCGCCCGCTACCAAGGCTAATGCAGAGCCAAAAATGGAAGAGCACGAAGAAGCAGACGACAATGAACACAGAATACACTTCAACCAATTGGACAAAGAGCAATTAAAAGAAATAAGCCACGATGTTATAAGCAAATTAATACTACCCATCGTGGGTATGGTACCCATTAATATTGAATTTGAAGAATCAAGGGTTTGCATTGGCCTTGATTGCGGTGAAGATTCTGGCCTGCTCATTGGGCGTGAAGGGCAAACCCTAGCCGCCTTACAATATATTTCTTCACGCATTATTTCACGCAAAATGCAATCCTCTGTGCGAGTACAATTGGACGCAGGTGATTACCGCACCCGCCAAGATGATAAATTACGTGATTTAGTACTCTTTTTAGCAGAAAGAGTGCGCACCACAGGCAAGTCCCACTCCACTCGCCCCCTATCATCATATCATCGCCGCATTGTGCACGTAGCCTTGCAAGAAAGCACAGACCTTGTAACCCGTAGTTCAGGCGAAGGGCCACTTAAGCGGGTTGTCATTCAGCGCAAACGGGGTCAGCAGTCCGATAAATAGCATGTTAAGTCCTGATACCATAGCCGCCATTGCCACACCGTCTGGAGCTGGAGGAATTGGCATTGTACGTATTTCGGGCAAGGATGCCAAAAAAATATTGGCAAAGGTTTTCCTTTCAAGCTCACAGAATTTTATAAATTTTCGCCCATGGACATTGCACCGTGGGCGATTTATTGATGAAAAGGGCGCGCTTGTTGATGACATACTGGCTGTATTTATGCCAGGCCCCAAAACATTCACTGGCGAGGATGTTGCAGAAATTCACTGCCACGGCGGCATCGCCATATTGCAACTGGTGCTTGAAACCTTGGTTGCATACGGCGCAAGACTTGCAGAACGTGGAGAATTTTCACGCAGGGCCCTACTAAATGGGCGCATGGATTTAACCCAAGCCGAGGCTGTGGCTGAGATGATTGCCGCAAAAAATAATGCCGCCTTGCGTTTAGGCTCCAATAAATTAGACGGATTGTTGGGTAAATATGTTTCCTCACTACGTGAAAATTTAGAAAAGCTTCGCCTCTCGCTTTGCGTAGCCATAGACTTTCCAGAGGAAGAAGTTGACTGCCTAAACCCCGAAGAATTTGTGCAAATTATAAACGATGTGCGTGAGGCTTTGGAGATACTTTTATCCTCGCATGAGCGTTATCGCCCTTGGCAAGAAGGCTCAACCATTGCCCTTGCTGGCATGGTAAATGTGGGTAAATCTTCCTTACTCAATGCCTTGGTGGGTTATAATCGCGCCTTGGTCACAGATACACCAGGCACAACCCGTGATTTTTTGGAAGAATTTATTAATCTGGAAGGCCTAAGCATACGCCTAACGGATACAGCTGGCTTGCGTGAGGCTGAGGATAATGTCGAGCGCATGGGTATTGAGCGCGGGCGTGAACGCATACACTCTGCAGATGCGGTGCTCCTAGTGCTTGACGGCTCACTTGGCGAATTTGCTTTTGATAATCTTCTTGAAGAAGATAAACAACTTATAGAGCACGACCGTACTATACTAGTCTGGAATAAATCTGACCTTGCCCCCAAGGTCAACTTGCCAAAAATATGGCAAGCCCATGCCCATAAATGTGTTACAGTGTCTGCCAAAGAGGGTACGGGCCTTGATAAGCTTTGTGTAGCCATTAAAAATGTGGTCTTAAAAGATTCTGCTACTGAGCCCAAAGCCTCTGAAATAGTACCAAATATGCGCCAAGCACATCTTTTAAATGCAGCCGCAAAAGAATTACGCATTTTGGCTACTGACATTGGTAACACTTTGCCTTATGATGTGTGTTCAGTACGCCTTGACAGTGCGGTTTCGTACCTTGGGCAAGTTACAGGGCTTGATAGCCCCGATGAGATATTGGATAAGGTTTTTTCTACCTTTTGTATTGGGAAATAGTAATTTTTATGCCAAAGCAAGATTATACTCGCAAACTTTCTAAAGAAGACATCAACGCACTGCCCATAGTACGCTATGAGGGCGAAGTTCACCTTGTGCGTGATGAGCAAAGCTTGCATCAGGCTCTTGACCAACTAAATAAAGAACGAGTACTCGGCTTTGACACCGAAACAAAACCCTCATTTAGGAAAGGCAAATTAAACCCGCCCGCCCTCATTCAATTAGCCGCAGAGCATGCCGTTTACCTCATTCAATTAACTTGGATACCTTTAAATGATGAATTAACTTCCCTACTTAGCAATCCAAAAATATTAAAAGTGGGTGTGAGCATTCACGATGACATGCGTGAACTACAAAAAGTCCACCCCTTTGAGGCCGAAGGTATTGTTGACCTTGGCTTACTTGCCAAGCAAAATAAATTAGAAACCAAAGGCTTACGCAATCTTGCCGCCAATTTCTTCGACTATCGCATCACCAAGGGGCCGCAATGCTCCAATTGGAACGCTCATGAGCTTTCGCATCGCCAAATATCCTACGCCGCCACCGATGCTTGGATAGGTCGTAAGGTGTATTTGCGTATGGAAGAATTGGGCATGGTGCATGGTAGCTAAACACTCAAAATTCATAAAAAAACTCAAGCATAGCAGCCACTCAAAGACCCAAAATCCTAAGGTTGGCCCAAGCATTGTCTTTTTTACTGGCGGCACAGCCTTAAAAAACCTCAGCCAAGCACTCTGCAAATATACGCATAATAGCGTACACCTTGTGACACCCTTTGATTTTGGCGGTTCCTCCGCCACATTGCGCACTGCCTTTGGCATGCCAGCAGTGGGTGATGCCAGAAATAGACTGCTAGCCCTTGCTAATCCCAAATTTATATCCTCTGAAATTATAGACCTTTGTGAATCACGCCTACCGAGTAGCGGCTCAAGGGAAGAGCTTTTGCAAAACCTTTATGCCCTCGCCTCAGAAAAACATCCCGCATGGGAGCGCATTCCCCGCCTATTTGCCGAGCCTTTGCGTGTGAATTTGCGGTATTTCTTGGAAAAAATGCCAGATCATTTCGACCCAAAGCATGCGAGCATAGGCAATTTAATTTTAGCTGGTGGATACTTGCATCACAAACGCCAATGGGGGCCAATTTTGGCCCAAATTTCAAGGCTTTTGCAAGTGCGGGGCGTGGTTATGCCCATAACAACCAAGAGCTTACACCTTGGGGCAGAATTATGTGACGGCAGGCATATTATAGGCCAGCATCTAATCACTGGCTACGGTGAGCAAGGGCCACTTGTACCAATAAACAGACTCTATTTACTGCCCCATGACAAAAACAAAAAATCCGCCGCAGAGCAAGAATGCATAGCCAACGTACATTTGGCGGCGGCAACCTATATTCGCACAGCCGATGCCATTTGTTACCCCATGGGCTCTTTTTATACCAGCGTGCTGGCAAATCTTTTACCCAAAGGCGTTGGTAAAGCCATAACTGAGGCCAACTGCCCAAAATTTTACATTCCCAATGTGGGCCATGATGCAGAACAGCGTACCCTTTCTGTGGCTGATGCTGTGGCTATAATCCTAAAAACTTTGCGGGCTGATGCTGGTGACGTACCCACATCAATGCTTTTGCAAAGGGTACTTGTGGATACGAAGAATGGTTTTTATGCTTGCGGGGTGGATAGAGAAGGCGTTGAAGCGCAAGGGGTGCAGGTTTGTGATATGCCGCTACTGGCGAAAGCGCATATTCATGACGGTAAGCTTACGGCGAAAGCGGTTATGGGGCAGAT
>CAYJNE010000093.1:0-6262 GCA_964371345.1 uncultured Desulfovibrionaceae bacterium
CGACCCACCAAAAAATTCAACCCCTTACGGCAAACGCTGTGAGGGGTTTTTCTTTATGCCTCACACTATTCCCATACCGAATTTGAAGGGTTATCCACTAAGAAGAGGGGCAAACAGATTTGATGCGCTTTTATAAAGCTAATTGTTATTATGAATTTGAGATCTTCAATATACGTTTGGCATAAAAAAGAAAGAAAAGTGTATTGGTGACGCTGGCAAAAATATCACTTATGGGTTCTGCTAGGGCGATAGCAAAAACTTTATCCTCAAAGAAATGTGGAAGGATAAATAATAATGGAACTAGTAAAATGCCTTTGCGCAAAAAGGCAAAGGAAAAAGCAATACCACCACGCCCAAGGGCAGTATAAGTTTCTTGAAATGTTGTCATGGCAGCTAAAAAGAATCCACCACAAATATAAATTCGTAACATGCGGGACGCTTCTTCAATTAAATTAGCATTATTTGTAAAAAGTTGTACAAAAAATTGAGGAAATAGCAAAATTAAACTTACCATAAGAAAAGCATAGCTAGCGTTTATTTTAAGCGCGGCGAAGATTGCATGTTTTACGCGAGGGAGGTTTTTTGCCCCGTAGTTAAAGCTTATAATGGGTTGAGCACCTTGCATGGTGCCAATCATTGGCAAAACTACTAATAAGAAAAGAGAAGAAACAATGGCCATGCTGCTCACGTTAAGCGTGCTACCATAGTGAAAAAGTTGTGCATTAAAGCCCCATAAAACCACAGCTTCGCTTGAAATCATAAATGCTTGACTAGAACCAAGAATAGTGATTTTGCGAGTCAAGGCCCATTGTGGGCGTAACAAGTCTCTTTTAACGTGTAAAAGTGTTTCTTGCCCGAGAAAAAAATATATAACCCACGCACAAGAAAGGGCTTGAGAAATCACCGTAGCAAGGGCCGCCCCTGCAACTCCCATATCCATCCAAAAAATAAAAATGGGATTTAAAAAAATATTTGCCACGCCACCAATGATTGGTGTGAACATGGCCACCTTGGTATAACCTTGAGCATTAATAAAATAATTAAGCCCCAAGCCTATAAATATAAATGGAGTTCCAAAATTATAAATGCGCAAATATTCGGTGCCAGCTTGCAACACCTCAGCACGTCCACCCAAGGCGTATAACAGGTCTTCGGCAAAAATATGGACACAAATCAAGCTTGCAAGCGAGGCTATTAGCAATAAGGAAAAGCAATTAGAAATGATGTGATTGGCGTGGGCTATATCTTTGGCACCAAGGCTTATGCTGCTTAAAGGTGCTCCGCCACGACCAAATAATGCTGTGAGCGAAAAAAGAATAATGGTCACAGGAACGCTTATTCCCAAAGCGGCAAGAGCCACATGGCTATCTTCAAGGTGACCAATATATATTCTGTCGACTATATTATACCCAAGCACAACTATCTGAGCGAATATGGCAGGCAGGGCAAGCTTTATAAGCAAAGCAAAAACAGGCTCGTTGGCAAGTGAAGTGCTTTTATCCATTGTTTTTATTTAATATTTGTTAAAAATATGTTACCCGTCATGCTTTGGTACTCACTTGCTACAATTTTATATTTAATTCCTTCATCTTGAGCCATAGTTGTTTTCTGGTAATGCCTAGATGTTCAGCGGCAAGCATTTTTTTGCCACCAGTATGTTTTAGGGCTTCTAAAATTCGGGCGGTTTCAACTTGGGCTCTGGTTTCTGATAATGTCAAAGCTTCGGAGGGTTTTTCCGCTTGTGCAGCAGATATTTCTTGTAATGACATAGCATGGTTGCGAATACGTTCTGGCAATTCTGCCACTCGTATCACATCCTCTGAGGCAAGTAGTACGGCTCTTTCAATGCTATTTCTAAGTTCACGCACATTGCCAGGGTAGGAGTAAGTATATAGGGCTTGCCTTGCTTCATCAGACAGTTGCAATTTGCGATTGTGCACATCGCAAAACTTGTCCATAAAATGCGCTACAAGCAATGGAATATCCTCCCCACGCACGCAAAGCGGTGGTAGCTGTATGGGCACGACATTTATGCGGTAGTATAAGTCTTCTCTAAATGTTTTTTGCTCCATGGCTTCTTCTAAATCCTTAGCCGTGGCAAAAACCATACGCACTTCAACCTTGTGCGAAGTGTTGCTTCCAATGGGCGTTATTTCCTGATCTTCCAAAACTCGTAGTAGTTTAGCTTGGATAGCCAGCGGCATTTCACCAAGCTCGTCAAAAAATATTGTTCCGCCATTGGCAGCATCAAATTTACCCTTGCGGGCGTTTTGCGCACCAGTAAAAGCACCTTTTTCATGCCCAAATAGCTCAGATTCCAATAAATGCTCTGGTAGGGCTGCACAATTTATTTTAATAAATGGCTTTGAAGACCTAGAGCTTAAATTGTGTAGAGCAGAGGCTACTAGCTCCTTACCTCCACCGCTGGGGCCACGTATTAACACTGGTACACAAGCATCGGCAAGGGAACGAATTCGCTCAAAAACTTTTAACATGGCAGGGCTTTTGCCAATAAATTCTTCACCCCGTTCATGCTTAAGGCGGGTATTTTCTTTCTTTAAGTCCAGGTATTTGAAGTATCTTTCCACTACGATGAGTAGTCCATCGCTTTGAAAGGGTTTACTTAAAAAGTCAAATGCACCGTCCTTAATGGCCTGTACAGCAAGCTCCACTTCCGCAAAAGCGGTGATAATAACAACGCCTAAATCTGGCATGTATTCACGAATGTATTGCAAGAGATCAAGCCCACTCATGCCGGGCATACGCAGGTCACTTATGACCAAGTCATACTCATGCTCAGTTAGAGCGGATAGAGCTTCTTCTGCACTGCCTGCCGTTTGGACGTCATAACCTGCTTTTTGTAAGGTATGTTGCATACCTAAGCGCATGGAAAGTTCATCTTCAACTAATAATATGGAACGTGTAGACATGATAATCTCGTAATAATTAGCTTATATTTAAGGGCATTTTTATTTCAAAAACAGCGCCGCAATATGTTGTTTCATCATATGTTATAACATCGTCAATAATCTTTAAAGTGCCATTATGTTGGGCAATTAAGGCATTGGAAACAGCAAGGCCTAAGCCTGTACCCTTACCTTCAGGCTTGGTACTAAAAAATGGATTGAATATTTTTTCCTGCACGTCCTTACCAATACCTTCGCCTGTGTCCGCAACGATAATATACAAGTCTTTATTTTCAACATAAGATTTTAACAATACAGCATTTTTTATGTTTTGCGTTGTAGTATTTTCCAACGCATAAGCCGCGTTTAGTACTAAATTTAATAAAACCTGACTAATTTTATCCAGATCCAGATGCACGTTAGGCATTTCTGGCATAATATCTACATTTAGATCTATACCATGCTGGCTAAGTGTAAAGTCTGCCAAATTTTGGCAATGAGCAAATACTTTTTGTACGCTTGTCTCACGGATAGAAAGCGGCGAAGGCCTCGCAAAACGAAGAAAATCACTCACCGTGATGCGAATTTTCTCCAAACTATCATTTATAACCTTAACATGCTGCTTGCGTGTTTCTTCATCCATTCCGCCTTCGCATAAATTTTGAAAGCAAAGTATTGTCCCACCCAGCGGATTATTTATTTCATGGGCAATGCCCGAGGCCAACTGCCCAACAGCCGCCATTTTTTCAGTTTGAAGCATCTTTTCAATATTTTGCAAGCGTTCCTTCTCCACTTGGTGCAAGCGGGTCAGCATCCATACAAAGCTATTTTGTAGTTCACCAATTTCATCATCACGCTGGGGCAATATGGGAACATTTTGAGCCACTTCGCCCTGCATAGTGATTGTATTCATGCTTTGGGTGAGTTTGCGAATGGGGGTTACAAAATGCCAACCCGCAAGCCAAACCACACAAACAGATGACAATAGAAAAAATGCAGCTAAAATTATGACTTCATTACGCAAACTTGAACTATATGCATACATTTCGTTAAGTGAAAAATCAACACGGCATAGCCCCCAAAATTTTGAGCCTATGGCAAGTGGAACAGTAATCCGCAAGATATATTGTTCATCATCGGTGTAAATTTCTTCAACAAAATCTTTTCTAATGGTTAGCAGGTGTATTGTTTCGGGATCATCATAAACTTTACCATATTCTCGCAAATTATTATGCGCAAGCACTTGCCCTTGGGCATTTAAGATAAAAAATTTCCTCATGCGTGGGTCAAGTCGCATCATGTCTGCCATAAAATATTCAAGGTATTCGCTCATGCCTGAAGAATCAACCATACGCAATTCTTCATAAATCCTTGAATTGGTGTAGAGCAGGGCCGCACTTTTTGCAATGCTTAAGCCTTGCTGTACGGTATCTTGGTACATGATATTGTTTTCACGCTTAACAATGCCCAAGCTCATAAGAATAGTAAAAAAAAGCAAGATAGGAATGGCAGTGGCTAAGAGTTTAGCCTGCATCCCTGGGCGCACGTTCTTTATTCTTGATAAGAATGGTAATTTAGTTTTGGCGTATTCTTGCATAATTAATGTAGAAATTAATAGGATGTAATGGGTAAATTTTTAAAAAAATCATAATCATCTATAACAACTGGTGCAAAGCCATATTGTAAAATCTCAGGCCAAGCTTTTGATTTTTCAGCAACTTCTTCCTCAGTAGGCTCAATGCTCAACAAAAATTTCTTCAAAGCTTCACGCACAGTGGGGGAAACTCCAGCTCTTGCCACCAATAAAAAACTAGGAAAGGAGTCCGTTGCCGCAATTTCTTTTAAGCCTTGACCCAAAAACCGTCTGGCAAAGGACTCACCCATTACACCAACATCATACTCACCACGTAGCACAGCCCTAGCCACAGCTGCATGGTTAGCCAAATTAAAATGCTTGGAAAAATCTTTAAGCGTAATGGAGTTTTTTTCTAAAAAATACAACGGCATAAGATAGCTTGATGAAGACTGCGTAGACCCAAAAACAATGGACTTTCCACGTAAATCTTGAATGCTATTTATGGCTGTATTATCGCTTTTGGTTACAAAAATGCTATATGTTTTTGTATTTTTATCTTGCGAACGCACGGCAACTATGGGCTCAAGATTAGTGTATTCTTGGGCCTGCATAAATGTATGCCCGCCAAGCAGTGCCATGTCGAGTTCGCCGTCTTCTATGGCTTTAAGCACCTCGGCATAACCTTTATAAAGCACTAACTCAAAGCTCCAAGGCAGATGCTCATTAATATAATCAAAAAATGGGATATATTGTCTATAAAGTACAATGGGATGCGTGAGGGTAAGCACACCAAAGCGATAAACCTTAACCTCGCCCTCATTGGCAAAGGCCAAAGGACTAGGCATAAAAATGGTGAAGCAACAAAGTAATATTAACACTTTGCATTGTTTGAATAAATTTAAATTAACTCTTGGCATAATTTACCCTAAGGCTATAAAATATATATAGGCAAACTTTTTTGCAGTTCAGCCACGTGCTTTTGCAAGAGCCAGTCAATACCCCAAACTTTATTAGGTAGCAAGACAGCTTCATCATTATAACTTATGGCCACTTCCTGTATGACATCTTGGGCATTGCCCCAGCGCACATGCAGTTTAACGGTAAGTGCCAAGTTGTTTTCTTGGGCAAAGGTTTCAATTTGTTTTACAAAATCCCCCAGTTTGTCCTTGCACTCTTGCACGCCAACCTCTTGCACATAGTCTATAAAATCTTGCTTGCTACTAGGGGTTGCAAGTTGATCTACCTGCCCATAATGAATTAAGTTTTGAGGTATTACATATAAAATGTCCAAAACTGAGGCCTCACGCAACTTTTCATACAAAAAGCTCATGGCATCTTGAGAAAGATTTGCTCCGTCATGGCCTAGAAGAATACGTTTCATTGCTTAAAAACCTCAATATTCAAAATTTTAAAAATGCAAAAAGAATGCTCGGCTAACTCCAGACCGTGCATTCTTTCTGCATTTAGTAGGTTATGTCAAATTTTTTATTGTTAATATTTGAGGCTAAAATTATGCAACAAACTTTGAAAGCATGATGAGTGCTAAACCAAGGCTGATAACGATTGCATCTTGACGGCGGGACTTGGACAAATTTTGAAAAATATTCATGTTGTATTCCTTTAGGTAATTTTTTGAGATGCAGTGTCGCTCTCTGCATCTCTTATAGCAACTGCCGTGCCAAAACTTTTTAGTTTTTATTTTCTGGCAGTTACAAAAAAAGCTCAAATTATGTTCCCAAAATTGGCCCCAAAACGGGACTTTTTAGGAACATAATTTGTG
>CAYJNE010000094.1:0-6243 GCA_964371345.1 uncultured Desulfovibrionaceae bacterium
CCCATGTGCCGCTAAACATGCATGAAACCAGTCTTGACCTCATGCAAGAGCTTGGTTTGCCAGTGCTTTTGGTTATGAATAATGCACTTGGTGGCCTTAATCATACTTTATTAAGTGTTGATGTTTTGCGCAAAAGCGGCCTTAGCGTTGTAGGGATTGTTTGTACTGAAGTTGAACAAAACCCAGACAATGAGCATATTACAGCAGATAATATTAGCTTTTTAAGCCAATATTTGCCTGATATTCCTATTTTTCCCTTAAAATATTTGCAAGACTTAAACTCTGCCCAAAACTCAGAACGAGCACAAGCTTGGTGTGAAGCAGCGATGATACTAGCACCTTTAGCTAAACAGCTTGTAAGTATGTGGCAAGGCTTAGATTTCACAAAAGAAAATGAAAAAAACTTGGAATTATTAGACTGGGATAAAACCCATATTTGGCACCCTTATACCTCTGCCATTAATCCTTTGCCCGTGCGAGAAGTAAGTCATACCAAGGGTATGCATATTTATGTGCGTGGTGAAAATGAGCCACTTGTGGACGGCATGTCCTCTTGGTGGTGTGCGGTGCATGGTTATGGGCACAAAAAACTGGTGCAAGCGGCCCAAGAACAAGCCGCACGCATGGCGCATGTTATGTTTGGGGGGCTTACGCATGAGCCAGCACTTAAGGCGGCTAAAAAGCTTTTGGCCCTTTTGCCGCAAAGCGAGAATAAAAAACTCTCTCGCCTTTTTTGGGCAGATTCTGGCTCAGTTGCGGTGGAAGTGGCCCTTAAAATGGCTCTGCAATACCAGCAAGGGCGTGGTGAGGCACAGCGCACCCGATTTTTAAGCCCTCGGGGTGGTTATTATGGTGATACCTTGGGGGCCATGAGTGTATGCGACCCCGTTAATGGTATGCATACTTTGTTTAACCATGTGTTAGCACAGCATATTTTTATTCCACGGCCCCATTGCCCCTTTGACGGAGTTGAGGGGCATTTTGACCCCGCTTGCTTGGAGCCACTAGAAGAAGCTTTTAATACTCATGGTGAGCATTTAGCCGCTGTGATTTTAGAGCCCATTGTGCAAGGGGCTGGTGGCATGTGGTTTTATGACCCACGTTATATAAAGCGAGTACATGAGCTTTGTGCTGCCCATGATGTACTTTTGATTTTTGATGAAATTGCCACAGGCTTTGGGCGCACGGGTAAAATGTTTGCTGCAGAATGGGCGGATGTTACGCCAGATATTTGCTGTGTTGGTAAGGCCCTAACTGGTGGAATGATGAACCTTGCCGCCACCATTTGTACTGAACAAGTGGCTCGTGGTATTTGCGCTGATAATCGTGTATTTATGCATGGCCCAACCTTCATGGGCAATGCTCTTGCTTGTGCTGTGGCTTGTGCTTCATTGGATATTTTTGCAACGACACCTTGGCAAGAGCAAGTTTTGCGTATTGAAAAGGAATTAAAACAAGGCCTTGAGCCATGTATAAATTTAGAAGGAGTGGCTTACGTGCGTGTGCTTGGTGCCATTGGGGTTGTGGAAATGCGGCAAGAAGTTAATGTTGCGGCATTGCAAGACTTTTTTGTAAAAAAACGTGTTTGGATACGCCCATTTTCTCGCCTTATATATATTATGCCGCCCTACATTGCCAGCAGTGAGGACATAAAATACTTAAGCAAGGCCATTTTTGAAGCCATTTCTCAAGGTGTTTATAAAATTTAAGCTGTTTATTTACTATAAATTATCATGAGGATTGGCCATAAATTCTGCGGCAATCTTCTGCGCTAGGGCATATTGGCTCTCCCTTGTGGGGGCAAGCCCGTCTAATTTTGCCACTTTAACCGTGTGCATAATATGCCTATATATGGGCCCAGGAGTGAGGTCAATGGCAAGTAAGTCCTTGCCATCAATGGATATTGTTTCATGCTGCCATGTGGTGATATAGCGTGAGAGTGATTTGCGCAATCTTTCAGACACGGTTCTACCCATAATAAAGAGTAGCATTTCAATGGGCATACCTTCAAGAATGATGCAAAGTTCGCTAGTTTTTCTATTTTTATTTTTATACCAGTTGTTTATACGTTCTCTTGAGCTACGGATGCGCTCTCTTAATTGTAAAAATTCTTGCTGTTGAGCTTCTGGCACGCCAAGCCTTTTGACAATACTTGCTGAGTCTTGATAGTTGAGTTTACTGCACAGGCCCAAGGTGTAAACTATCCAAGGTTGCGGATTTTGTTCAAAATATAAGAGGCGGTACCAGTCCAAAATATCTTTGAGTGAGCGCAATAATTCTAATTTTTGTGGGTTGAGTAAAAGCTGTGGGTGTATTGCGGGTAAAATACCTAATTTATCAAGGCGTTGCAATATGTATATGGGGTTAGGCTCGTCAAAAATAATCCGCATTTCATGGAAAAGGCGTGCACCTAAAAGTTTATCCATAAGTTTTAAGGTGAGGGTATTTTTTATTAATTTTTCAACGGCGGCCCCTAGCTTAAAGTTATAACGCTGCTCAAAGCGCACTGCCCTTAAGCATCGTGAAGGGTCTTCCACAAAGCTTAAGGTGTGCAAAACTCTTATGCGGCGGTCGTTTATATCACGTTGTCCGCCAAAAAAATCCACCAATTGCCCAAAAATTGGGCTTTCTAGGCGTATGGCTAGGGCATTTATGGTAAAATCTCGCCTAATAAGGTCAAGCTTTAGCGAGGAAAGCTCCACCGTAGGCATGGCCGCAGGGTATTCGTAATATTCAAGCCTTGCTGTGGCTACGTCAATATGTCTTGTTTTTCCTGCTGCATCCTTAAAAATTACAATGGCGGTTAAAAATTTCTTATGCTCACGAATGCGCCCATTTAGTAGCTTTGCAAGCTCTCTAGCATAGGCAATACCGTTACCTTCAACCACTATATCTATGTCATAATTTGGTTGCTCAAGCAAAAGGTCACGCACAAAGCCACCTACGGCATAGGTTGCCATGCCAAGTTCATCCCCAAGGTCACCAATGGTTTCAAGTAAGGCATAAATATCTTTGGGTAATCTATCCCGCATGAGTTTTACAAGGGAGCGTTCTTTGCGCCCTTCACGTAAGGTTATGGGCACATCATCTGGCTTATCTGCAAAAATATGAATGAGGTCTGTACGGGTAACTACGCCAATAACTTCACTATTTTCCACAATGGGCACAAGGCTTTGTCTGGCACCTACAATAAGGTCAATTAAATTGGCAAGGCTTGCATCTGGGGGTAGGGTGGGGATATCGCGCTGCATGTAGGTATCAATTTCTGTTAGGTGATGCTGTACGGCACGGCTGGCGGTTTGGGCGTCCAAAACCCCCAAGCATTGGTGCGTTCCCTTCTTAAATATGGGTATGGCCTTAATGCCAAGCTGGGTCATAAGCATATAGGCCTCTTGCATGGATTTATCTTCCTCAATGCCAAGAGCTGGTGCGGACATATAATCACGGGCGCATTTTTCTGATTGTACTTGGTGGTGTAATTTTTGTAAAATAATTTCACGTATTTGTTGTATTGTCATGTCTCGTACTGAGGCCGATGCCGCATAAGCATGACCGCCACCGCCAAGGGCTACGCATACATCGCCAACATTTATGGCGTCACTGCGGCTTCTGGCAACCACGGTGATGCAACTACCCATACGCCCAAGGGCAAAAAGTACTGGAAAACGCTCAATTTCCATAAGTTTATGGGCTAAAAATGCAAAGTCACCCAAATAGTGCTCCATGGAAACATCAGCAATTACAACTACAACCTCACCCACAGTATAGGACGTTGCAGACTCAAGTAAGGAGTGCAGGGCCTGAATATGCGTGCTAGTTAGCTCATAGGCGGCAAGGTCTGCAATGGTATTTACATCCATACCTTTTTCAAGTAGCCATGCCGCCGCAATATAGTCGTGTGTGGTGGTGGAGGCATAGGTAAAGGAGCCAGTGTCTGCATAGATGCCAAGGCCCAATATGGTTGCGTCCTGACAAGAAATATCTAAACCTTTTTCGCGTATCTCACGCAAAATTAGAGTGGTGGTTGCCCCAAGTGTTTCTACGGTGCAATGCGGGGTTTTTACATCATCGCTAGAAGCTGGGTGGTGGTCCCAAATATATATGTCCACATCCTCACGCTCAAGTAGCACTTTAATATGCGGAATACGTGAATGCTGGCGTGTATCAACGATTATAAGGCGTTTGATGCTGTCCCAATTTATTTGATCTGGATTTTTGAAGTTATACATGAACATTGCTGTTTCAGTATAAAAGTTATTGAGGCTTTTTTCCTGAGTGCCAGGAAAAAGCAGCACAGCCCCAGGATGTAGAATTTGCGCCGCAATAATGGAGGCAAAGGCGTCAAAATCTGCATTGGAGTGGCAAGTGATTAGCGTATCGCTATTTTGCGTATCTTGCGTTGGTAAATTTTGGGGAAATTTGCACTTCATTTAATTAGCCTTACCCTTGCTACGGGGGTGATAGCGTTTGTGAATATCAAGCAAACGGCGGGTTTGCACGTGGGTGTATATTTCTGTGGCTCCGATGTCGCTATGTCCCAGTAATATTTGCACTGTGCGTAAATCTGCCCCGCCTTCTAAAAGATGAGTTGCAAAGGAATGACGAAAGGTATGTGGAGAAATGGGGCGGTTAATACCAGCTTGCACAGCGTATTTTTTAACCATTTTCCAGATATACTGCCTTGTTAGGCCACGCCCTGAGCGGTTTAGGAATACAAAATCATCTTGGGGGTTAAAGAGCTTACGCCATTCTTGTAAATATAATTCAAGTAGTTGCATAGCCTTTTCGTGTACAGGAACAATGCGCTCCTTGGAGCCTTTACCGAATATGCGTAAGAGGCGGCGTTCTTTATCAATATCTGTGGGGCGCAAGTCGCAAAGCTCTGAAACTCTAAGACCAGATGCATATAAAAGTTCAATAATACAGCGGTCACGCTGGCCTAAGCGGTCTTTCATGTCTGGTTGTTCAAGTAATACTTTAACTTCATCTTGGGTTAAAAAGTCGGGTAAAAGTGAGGGGAGTTTGGGGCTTTCTAGAAGTGATGCTGGATTTTTGCTTAAAAAACCTTGCTCCACAGCATAGGCAAAAAAGTTGCGCAAGCTTGAAATGTGGCGAGAAAGGGTGCGCCCAGCATGACCACGCCCCCGCAACCATGCCAGGTAGAAAAAAAGCTCTTGTTCTCCAAGCTCCTTGGACAGTCTGCCGTCCTCACTTTCATCTAAGTAGCTTAGAAAATTCTTTAAATCATGCCCATAGGATGCCGCAGTGTGTGGTGAAAGGCCACGCTCGGCCAAAAGGTGGTCTAGCCATTGCTCGACTATAACACTGGGAGGGGCAGATTCTGTCATTGCATTTAGTATTAATCTTCTTCTTTGACTTGTCTGTCGGGTAGAACACGTCCGCCATTTTCAAGCTTTTTTAAGAAGGTATCTCTGCAATCATAGCTGCAAAAACGGTGTATAACTTCCCCGTCTTTAACGGTGATGCTGCTGTCACAGTCAATGTACGCACCACATTCTGGGTCTTTGACCATTTCACCGTGGGCAACTTTGCTTTCCATTTCTGCTGGGTCATCTTCCTTTTTGGCAAATTTCTTTTTTAAGTCATTGGCAAAAAGTCTATATAAAACATAGCAGGCTACAGCCAAAACAATCCATTTTATCATGATAATTCTCCTATAATTATAAATATTTATTCTTGAAAAATATTTTGTCCTTCCAAGCGATAGTCAATGTGTTTAAGGCACTGTTCAATCTTGAAGGGTAGTATATCCTTACTTGCCACATCACGCAAGGGAATGAGCACAAAGGCCCTTTGGGTTATGCGTGGGTGGGGGATTGTGCAATGGGGGTCTTGCTGGTTTTCTGCACCAAAAAGTAATAAATCCAAATCAATACAGCGTGGCCCATGCTGCAACTTTGCATCATCACTGCGTACCCTGCCAAGCTTTTGTTCAATGCCTTGCAAAAAATTTAAGAGGCTTTGGGCTGACCAAGTTGGTGTGCATTCAAGCCTTATTACTTGATTATGAAACCACGTTTGATCCTTTATGCCCTGTGGCTCTGTTAAGTATGTGGGGGATGCGGCAATTATTTTTAGGCCTTGTCCCTCACTAATCATTTGCACAGCTTTACTTAAATATTCTGGGCTATTGCCCATATTTGAACCTAGGCCAATGTATGCTGTGGTCATTTATTTAGCTTTTAGTCTATCGGTGACATTGTCACGAATCCATTTGGGGTC